>NZ_DDCJ01000118.1:17166-31425 GCF_002335285.1 Thalassolituus sp. UBA2009 | reverse complement strand
TGATCTGGCTGTAAGCCAGACGGCGGCTACAGCAACCAACACAACCGCCGGCACAGCAATCGATACAACAATCAATACAACAACCCGGCCAGAACCGGCAAGCAGTGGCCTCACCCGACACTTTTCTTATGCAAATCAAAGAGGTGGCACTCACACTGAGAGCTGCTTATAATGCAGCCTCTTTTCAAAGCTGCAGGACTGCAGCCACTGCCGGATTTGCTGCAGACAAGCAGCGGATAGCGCACAAGGGCCTTTAGCTCAGTTGGTTAGAGCATGCGACTCATAATCGCCAGGTCCCCGGTTCGAGCCCGGGAAGGCCCACCATTTTTCCCTTTAAAATCAATGACATAGGCACTACACCTCTTTCAAGGTGCCTCATGTCAACAGCATGTCAAATACGTTTTTCTCGCGCAAAAATGTCAACTTTCATGTCAACTTTTCCCGACTTCTCCACTCTTACCCGCACTTTTGTGCAATTCGCTAAACTGACCGGAACCCCACGTATTCCCTGACGTTCTTCGCGTCCCTCTTTTCCAGCATCCGCACTGCTTTGCACTTTTCCGCACTTCGTGCAATTGACCATTCCCTCTATCAGGCCCAGTGCTGGCGCGGCTTTTGTTTCATTTGCACACACAATAAAACCGCACAAATTCGCTGAGAAAGGCCCGCAGGTGTGGTGAGGAGGAGTGCTTTTTTTCGCTGGAAGGTTTTTTACTCGTGGTTACTGGGCTGGCCGGTATCTCATCAGGGGAAAATATTCGGAAGGCGCGCCGTAGCTGGCTGGGCTGCCCGCTTGCGTGTTTTTTTGTTCCGGATTTTGAACAATAAAAAAGCCCGCGGGTAATGTGCTTACCGGCGGGCTGGTGTGCGGATAGTTTTCTTGTTACAGCGTGATGCTGTCCAGTGTTGTTTTCAAGCTGTCCACGCTGGCCTTCACAGCGGCAAATGCAGCAGCATTTGCTGGTACAGACGATGCACTGCCCGGAGCTGTGCATGTAACTGTGAGCAGCGCTATTTGCTGCATTGCTATTGATACCTGGGCCATGGTGTCACTGATCAGTTTCAGCAGGTTATTGCCGTCTGGCCCGATATGAACCTTTGCTGCTTTCGCGCTGAAATTTACCGCAGCCTGGTGTGTGATACTTCCCCCGGCTTCCGCCGTAATATCAGCCCCTGCTTTTGCGATGATCTTTAATGCAGCCTGACGCAGCTCTGCTGTTGCGCTCTGCGTGATATTAGCACCGGCCACCTGATTGATATTTCCTGCCGTCAGAATATTCACAACCGTTTCAGCCAGCAAACGGATTGCTGCAGCCTCTACTGTTTTTGTGCCGGTAATATCCTCATGGCTGTGTCCCAGCACCCGGCTTGCTTCGGTACCAATTGTGCGGATGACTTCCTGAATAACCTGATCCAGCGTATGACAGCTGTCTGTTATTTTCTGGTCTGTTTCCCTGATCCAGTTGCCTGCCTTATCAACAGACTGCCGCGCTGCTTGCGACTGTTGCCACACCATGTCTGCCGCATCCATGTATGGCAGCGCCTGACGTTCGCCCAGGATGCTACGCACAAAAGGCCGTTCCGGTGATCCGTTCAGCCACGCCAGTTCCACGATGGTTCCTTTTTTCGGCAGCGCAAAAAATCCGCGCTCATCGCCACCACCAACAATACCCACCGGCACCGCATCCAGTTTGATTCCTGTTTCCTGGTAACTGCTGTTTAACAGCTGCACATCAACGGCCAGACGTGGGCGGTAATTATCGCTGACACCGCCGGTCTGCGGTGCATCAGGAATTGCCGTTACCTCTGCCATCACCGGCAAGTGATAACCGGCTGCCAGCTCGGGGAATTGGCGCACTATCTGACGCCGTAAATCATCGCTCATGCAATCGCCCTGATATAACTGCTGCTTAACGTGGGTTGCCACTGCAGGCGCATTTTATCGTCTGTAATATCAATGCTATGCAGTACCTGTGTGCTGCCCTCTCCGACCTGAATACTTGCACCTGGGCGCAGTATCGGGAGCAGCGGAATAGTGCCGCCGGTCGCTGTTAATCCTGAAAATATTGCCGGGTCTAGTTTTATAGTTTTGCTGCCCTGCAGACTCTGCGCACGCTCGCCAATATAAACGCGTCCGTCCGGTTGCTGACTCCAGATTCCGGACGTTACCTGCCACACCCTCAGAATGTTATCCAGCGCACCATAACCACCGCCGATATGCTGAAAGCGCGGCATCTGCTGCTTTGTCCAGGGCTGATCTGGTAAGACAAACGTCAGGCCGGTCTGAGTACCGATTTCTGCCAACACATCCGCAGGCAAGCAATGTCTCAGATTAAGCGGAGTTCGACGGTTAGCCAGCGCGGATAATTCGCGCACAGCTAACTGCCATACATCGTTATTAATCTGAGAAACGCGCTCAATAAAACCCCAAAGCAGAGGCCGCCAGCCTGAATCATTCAGAACAGATTCAAGCTCCACGCCCTGTCCTACGGCAGGCACAGAATTCAGTTTCGCAGTGATGATCCCCCGGCCCGGTGTCGTCACCTCAAGCCTTACCATGTGATTTATGCGCTCTGCCGTTTCGCCATTAATTTTTAACCGGTGGTCGATACGCATCAGGAATCAAACCCACTTAAAAAGCCTTCTACTTTCTTCAGCGCTTTATAAACAAATCCGTCTTTATCTATCGAAGAATCAGATTCGGAACTGCCGGATACTTCTTCGCCAGAAATGCTATCTGTTACCACGGTAGCAGCTCCTGCCTTACGGATTGCCTCTGCCCGTTCCGCAGTACTCAAATATTCGGAGAATGAAAAGGTAACAGCCCACGCCAGCAAATCCGGAACCTTCCGCGCATCCAGATCGCCATCAAAAATAACGCGGGTAATATCGGCTGCGTCTGCGGTTTCATCCACGATGGTATACACCGCTCTGCTGCCGTCATCTTCCAGCGCTTCGGCTAATTTAATCAGTTCTGTTAAATCACCAGCATCTTTAAAACCAATCCGGCCACTAATACTAATCTGTTTTGCCTTTGTCCCTGTGTTCAGTTTCGTTGTAGCGCTGCTGTTACCGCTGGCGTCCTGAGTTTTAATCGGCAGCTTTAACGACGTGGCCAAGTCCTTCAGCTTAATTTCTGTCGTCTTCCCGTCTCTTTCCAAAATCATAAGCCAACCTCTGCTTTTAAAGGCGCCAAAGCACCCGCGCTGCCCATATAAGCGAATAACACGCACAGCGGCGCCTCAGGAGAAGGAACAGTCACAGATTCAAGCTGTGCCGGTATATCACCGGCTAAATACAGCGCCCAATCAACAGGGCCACCATGTGCAGCCATCGCTGCAGCCTGTTCCTGGTGCCTGCTGCTTCTTGCGGACAAAAAGCCCTGCAGTATCGCAACCGGGTCAGTATCTCCCGCAACGGATTCCCCCAATGACAAAACCATGCTGACATCATTCAACTGATTACCTGGCCCAGTCATCTGACCATTGGTTTCACATGCCAGATTCGAATCATCCTGATTGACAAATATTTTGTGTTTATCGTGATTAATCAGTGCCTCAGCATGACGCAGCGCCTGCTGTAAAGATGCAGAAGGCACTGCAGAATTCAGCACCCGCAGACCATTGGCCAACTGCACTGCATTGTCAGCAGGTACTAAAAATGCCAGCACGGCATCAAAGCCCGCTGCATGATCAGCCAGAATATTCTGCGCAGTTTCTGGCGTCAGCGTTGACGCCATCGACAGCGCAGAGCGGTCAGGAATTCCGGCATTCCATGGCGTAATGCAGATAGCGTCCATCGTCTGACGGTATGCGTTTAATTCTGCTCTGGCGCTTATATCAATACTGCTCTGCAGGCTGCCTGATTCAGCAATATTTTCAGGCAGAGCGACCGCAGAAAGCGCGCCGCTCTGACTCGCTAAAGTGGCAGAGTCAGAAGCCCATAACGGTGATGATCTAACAGCCGAACGCCACATAAGACACCATTAATCTTGATCAGAGGCCGGCCGGCATATCCGGCCAGATGACGTTTTCCGGAAATCCTGCCTGCTGTTCAATAGCAAGTAGGCTTTCGCGGGCTTCAGACATTGCGGCCTTTTCTTCATCGGTTAACGTGCCCCAGCGAATAGGATTCATGGCAACCTGATCAATGGCATAAATCCGGCTGTCACGCTCTGCCAGAACTTCAAAAATAATTTCTTCCTGACTTTTAATATAAGGCGCGACATCACCATAAGCCCCTGATACCGCCGCCTGATAAATTAAAAGTCCGTGTGATTCCGTATCGGTTGGTGAGGCTGTGAATGGAATCCAGCCATAAACCGGGTGGTTTACCTCAACATCGATACTGCCATTAGCGTTGTATTTTGGGTTTTTACATAAAGTATTCATTAATCAATCCTCACAAATAACGTCGATGGATAACGCGATCCGCCCATAGCCGCACAGCTTCCTCTAGCCTGCCATGTTCCAGATAGTTGACCACCGGTTCCAACACCCGCTTGGTTTTGGTCACTGCTAATAAAAACAGAAACCCCTGACGTATACAGGCTGGCGCCGGAATAATTTGCGCCATACGTAATAGAAGCCGTGTTTACAGTTGCGTGCCTGGCATAAACATGCGCGCCCTTTGCACCTGCGGTGATACCAGAGATTGCCGAGCCCGCAACCGTTGGCGAAATAGACGAAATTGTTACTGCGTCGTGGCTATGAGCATCTGGTGCGGCTCCGATTTCAGCCAGAGTCAATGACACATTTGCAGAGCCATCGAACGACGTACTTTTACTTCCGATAGTGAAAGTTCTTGCCGTCTGCAGTTTCGTGGCCGTTGCTGCATTACCTGTAGTGCTCTGATTACCGGGTGCATTAACACCTGGCAAATTAATATTGGCTGAACCATCAAACGGCACGCCACCAATAGTCCGAGCGTATTTCAGCTTTATTGCGTTATCCGCAGTTGTTGCCGTTGCAGCATTTCCCGTGGTGCTCTGATTACCGGTCGTATTAACACCCGGCAAATTAATACTGGCCGAGCCATCAAACAGCACGCCACCAATAGTCCGCGCAGTTTTTAGCTTTACTGCCTCATTCGCAGTTGTTGCTGTTGCTGCGTTACCGGTAGTGCTCTGATTACCGGGTGCATTAACACCTGGCAGATTAATATTGGCCGATCCATCAAACAGCACGCCGCCAATAGTCCGCGCTGTCGCCAGTTTTGTGGCTGTTGCTGCATTGCCCGTTGTGCTCTGGTTACCTGGGGCATTAACACCCGGCAAATTAATACTGGCCGAACCATCAAACAGCACGCCGCCAATAGTCCGCGCAGTTTTTAGCTTTACTGCCTCATTCGCAGTTGTTGCTGTTGCTGCGTTACCTGTAGTGCTCTGATTACCGGGTGCATTAACACCTGGCAGATTAATATTGACCGAGCCATCAAACAGCACGCCGCCAATAGTCCGCGCTGTCGCCAGTTTTGTGGCTGTCGCTGCATTGCCCGTTGTGCTCTGGTTACCTGGGGCATTAACACCCGGCAAATTAATACTGGCCGAACCATCGAACGTCACGCCACCAATGGTGCGCGCTGTTGCCAGTTTTGTGGCGGTTGCTGCATTACCGGTGGTGCTCTGATTACCAGGTTTATTAACACCTGGCAGATCAATACTGGCCGAGCCATCAAACGTCACGCCGCCAATGGTGCGCGCGGTTGCAAGTTTGCTCGCCGTTGCTGCGTTACCGTTCAAAGCCGCAGTGATGGTTCCCGCGCTGAAATTTCCGGACGCATCCCGCTTAACAATTTTTCCGGCAGCATTTGTGCTTTTGGCCGCAGCCCCCAGGGTGGCCGGCGTAAGTACTTTTTCGGAGTTTTCATAGGCTAACGCTTCCACTGCATCAGCAAGCAGCACCAATCCCCGGCTGGTTGGCGTTGCCATAGAAAACCGTGAAAGGCTGTCAACAACAATGCCACGATGATCAGCAATATTAGACGTTGAATTAATGACCCCCACCTTTACTAAAGTGTGGGTCATATCGCCGTCCATATAATCAGGTAACAGGGCGCCATCATTCAGAATCACGTCACATACATTTTCAACGCCTGCCATTGTTCGTTGCTGATAAACATCCAACCAAACAGTTTGCGGCAGTGTGCCTGTTGTCACGATCAGCTCTTCAGACAGCACGGTTTCAAGGCCACCGACCACGGCAGCCCCTGCTGAAATCCGATAAGCGCCCCCCGAATACACAACCTTAAACGCATTGCCTTCAAACGCTGCATTACCGAATACAGCCTTCATCGCATTGCGCTGAATATCATCCATTGAACGCAGCCGCCCGGTGTAATCAAGCTGCCAGCTTTCTGCCGCTATCGTAATACCAGTAACATCAGCAGCACCGTTAAACTCAATTGCAAAGTTCTTTGTCAGCACGTTACCAATGCTGTCACCAACCGTTGCACGCTTTTCCTGATCCGGCAGATAAGCAATTGCAACCAGCGTGTCATCTGCAGACGTATAAAGCCCCATCCAGTTAAATGTCCAGGTACCCAGCGACGATGGCATAGTGACTGAATAAACAATGGTGTCTGAATTCACGTTTGCAGTACTGGTAACGGGCAGTGTCTCCAGAAGCACCGGCATTCCTTGTGCTCTGTCCGGTGTTTCGGTGTGATCCAGACCCGGAATGTACGCGAATACCACCGAATCAATATTCAGTGCTTCCGCTGCCTGAATTTTATTCCTGATCAGGGTTTCCCCTGCATGTGTAATAACAGCCATGGTTAAAGCTCCAGTCTTGCCGTCATGTTATCGGTGAAGTGTTCAACGCTTGCGGACATAATGTTTAAGTCAATATTGGCTACAGTTGTATATTCATAGCGGCGACAAGTGCGGCCATACTTTTCAACAATGATTTTCAGCAGTTCCGGTTTCTCTGAAATAACGCTTTCCGTCACGTTAATCCGGACAATATCCCAGTTTTCCGCGTCTTCCCGTTCGCTGATCTCGATATACCCAAGCCCAAGCCGCGCCCAGATTCGCTCTAACCCTGCCTTAGTTCCTGCATCCTTCGCATTGGCGTAAGCCGTTTTCACCCGTAACCGGTACAGGCTCTCTGGCTCGCCGCTATACCGCTGCACATCACGCTCATAGGCCAGAAGATCGACCATAAACAAAGGCGCGTTTTCCGGGTTAAGCGCTTTAAGAGGCCACGCAAGCCATTCCCTGCATTGCTGCCACCATTCATCCAGAAAGCTGGCAAAACCCTGCGCATCTGATTTTTCCTTTGTTCCTTTCTGCCAGAACACCAGGCTGATTTTATCCATCAGGCTGCATCCTCAGTAATGGATACCGTCAGCGTTTGCAGTCGCGGAATATTTGCCTCGCTGACAATATCGCCAGTATTAAATTCAACTGACGTTAATACCGGAATCCGATCCATAATTTCTGAAGCCAGATTTGACATAGAAAAGCGCTTGTAATACCAGGTCTTTTTAATGTCATATGCTGAATTCTGACGAAATGCACAGCGTATAATCTGTTCAGCCTTATCTGCAGCAGCGGCCATATCAGCAGCACTGGTACCCGTCATCGCATAAAGAGCGGCTACAATATTGTGCTGCGTCTCTGGAAATGCCTTAACCCGAAGATCATCACCCAGACCGTGATAGCCCTGGTCAGTAATATACGCATTCACTTTATTCAGGTAATCACTGCTCGATACGCCATCATCAAAAACCACTAAAGCATCTGCACTGCCTGCACCACGCGGCGCGGTGTTGTATTCGATATAAATCTTGCTGTACTCAATGCCGATCTGTTCCGCAATGATCGACTTATAAACCGCTGTTACATGCCAGTCTGACACCGACGGAAAGCGCGCCCTGATCCGTTCGCGGTAGTCGTCATCCTCTTCATCATCCGTTCCCGGTGTTGCAATCCAGTTCTCTGTATTCGTTACACTGGTTATTCCGGTAATAGGGGTAACCAGAGACGAGAAGTAACCCGCCGCAAGGTTGTACTCAGCGCCGGGGTTTTCGGCCTTCACAGGAATGTTAATGCTCGAATCTGCCCCGGTAAAAATTCCTTCTTCCGTTGTGACTACTCGATAAACCTTGCCGTTAATAGCGGCTGTTTTAATCAAAGTACCGGCTTTAACCGATAAGCTGGAACCTGTGCTATCCCGGTTAAATTGAATAAACCCGGTCAGCGCCTGCCTCTTTTTCCGTTCTATGTCACGGCTCCAACCGATCATATCCAAATAAGATTTTGACGCCGTTTTCAAAAACAGATTCGGCATAACACCAGTAATCACAAAGGCAATAAGCTGTTGAAACGGAGAAACGGCAACTGACCGTAAGAACTTCCAGAACGGTGAAAACTTGCTGTCATTGTTAAATTTCAGACCAGCAGCATCAGCCTTATCCTGAAACTCGGTTTCTATATCAGCTTTGGTGACCGGCAACCCGGCATTCTTTGCCTGATCATAAAAATACTGTTGCGTGCTATCGAGTGACGCCCGTTCAATATCAGCCATCAGCTTGCCCCTATCGTAATCAACCCGAACTCTGTTTCGGCAGTAATTACCAGATGAATTTTTTTCGTGCTGTTCATTGCTTCAGTGACTGAACTTGTGCCTGGTGTTACCCGGCTATCACTCTCTACAACTGTTCGCAGCTTTTTTCGAATCATTGCCCGCCGCTGCAGATTCCGTTCACCAATTAAATCAGACAGCAACCCGCTTTCACGGATAGCGTGATTAATATCTTGAGCAATAACGTCACGATCAGTAATAAACAGCGGCTGTCCGGCTTCATCCGTTGCTATGTCATCGTTTTCAATCAGAAGATCAATATAAGTACTCATATCAACCGCCACTCCTGAATGCGTAGCTTTCAAGCTGTTCAGGTGTCATTAACTGATCAATATTGAAAGTGAAACCACCAAAGTAATTGGTTTTAGAGCCTTCTGTTCCTTTCATCATCTGGGTAACACTTTCTCTGGCCGTTGGCCCTGGCACACTGGCTTTATTCGCTGACAGATAATCAATCTTTGGTTCATCAATATCAGTAATTCCCAGAGATGCACTCAGCTCTGGAATATTTACAGCATTAATTGCCATAGAACTGCTCAGTTCTGGCACCTTCACAGCATCAATGGCCAGCGATGTGCTCAGCTCTGGAATTTTCACAGCATCAAAGGCAAGCGATGTGCTCAGCTCTGGTACTTTCACAGCAGCAACGGCCATAGAACCGCTCAGTTCTGGAATTTTCACCGCCTCAATGGCCAGCGATGTGCTCAGTTCTGGCACCTTCACAGCATCAATGGCCAGTGAACTACTCAAATCCGGCATTTTCACTGCATCCAGTGCCAACGATCCCTTCAGGTCAGGCAGCGCCACAGAGTTGACTGCAGCAGAGGCGCCAAGCTCTGGCAATTCAGGCATTTTTATATCCGGATGAATGTCCATATCCGGCATTGGCTGCGCATACTTTGGAACAACTGAGACTTCATCATTCAAGCCGAACAGGTCTTTTGCCCACTCCCAAGCCTGACCCAGTTTTTCAAAAACCTTGTCAAGGAATGCCATCAGCGCCTGTCCCCACTTAGTGCTGTTAAGCAGGTTCTTCAGCTTGTCCCACCATCCAAAATATTCGCCCAGCTTATAAATTCCGTAAGCAATGGCCGCGATTAAAATCCCAACCGGGCTGGTGATAAAAATCATCGCAGCTCTAACTGCCTTCAGAATAAAGTTCAGCGCCATCATTGCTTTTGAAAAAGCAAAAGCAGCAACAGAACCCAACTTGAATACGGTTGCCAGAATGATGTGCTGCAGGCTGTATCCCCTAACCGCCCACATCGCAGCCATAACCAACGCACGGAAAGGCAAAAGCAACATACCGAACCCTGCCAGTGCAGTACGCCCGATACCAAAGATCACCGACATAAGGCCGACCGCACCACCCAGCAGGATAATTCCCAGCGCCAGCAAGCCCACCCACTTGGTCAGGTGCGGGAATTCCCTTGTCCATGCCATTACCACGGTCAGGCCGCTTGTCATGCTGCTCAGCACGTCATTAATGGTTGGCAGTAGCGTTGTACCAAAAGCAATGCGCAGCCCTTCAGTAACCGCCCTGAACTGCTCCCACGGGTCAACCATTGCTTTTGCCATATCGCGGGCATTATCCATGCCCTTAATGCGGCCCAGCTTTGTAATGCTGGCGCTCAGTCCGTCGGTCTGTTTCATCAGCAGATTAATCAGGCCAACGGCTTCTTCACTGCCGAACGCCTCTTTCAGCTGCTTGCTTTCCGCAACCTCCAGCGTGTCACCGAACCGGCCTTTCAGCTTGTTCAGAATATCCAGCATCGGCAGCATACGGCCCTGGCTGTCAGTGAAGCTCATACCCAGTTTGTCCTGGGCATTGGCAACACCAGCCAGAAACGCTTTGTACTTTGTCCCCGCTTCGCTACCGCTCATGGTTGACTGCAGCGTTCCCAGAATGGCCATCTGTTCAGACAGACCAATACCTGCAGCGGTCGCATTCGCCCCAACCGAAGTAAAGGCGCTGCTCATTTCCTGCCCGGTGGTTTTAAACATCTGCACAGCAGCTGCTGTCTGTCCGGTCAGCTGCTCCACCCACTTGGCTTTTCCCATGGCTTCAGCCTGGTCAGAGAAAATGCCATACATGGTGCCCATGTAATTGGTGATCGTGCCGGCGTCTGCCTTTGTGCCTTTAGCCAGCACGTTACTGGCTTCAGTGAACTTTGCCAGTTCGCCATTTCGTAACCCGGCAATAGCCGATTGAATGTCATACGATGAACGCACAAACTCAGCCGCGCTTTCACCGTAAGCCACCGAGAAATTCAGTGCTTCATCCTGCAGTTTTTTCAGTTCACTTTCTGCAACACTCAGGCTGCGAACTTCGCCGACCGCTTCCTGCATGTCATACACTGGCTGCATCAGGGTTTTAACACCCAGAAATGACGCCCCCAGACCAATGGCACCGCCCCGGATAGAATCAAACCCGGCATTGGCATTGTTCTTAATGCCTGTCAGATTTTTATTAATTCCCTTCAGTGGTGCGCTGACCATATCGGTCATGCCGACCACAAACTGAAGTTTTTCCAGAGCTTGAAAACTCATTCTTTAAATGCCTTGGCGATTCCGTTTTTAACTGCGTTACTCATGTTTTCCAGCAGATCGCCATAGAGCCACACAGCATCAGCAAGGGTCTGCTCACTGGGGTTTTCATCCTTAAAAAACAGCCTGGCTAATACCAGCGCCTGCCCCAGTGAATTTTCTTTCAGCCGCTCTGCTGCGCGGCTTATGCCTTTACGGTGATCTGCACTTTTGGCCGGAACTCGGTCATCAGGTGGCCAGCAATATCAGTGGCCAGTCCCTGGTCTAACCAGACCATCAGCTTTTCTTTGTCTTCCGGGTGAACCGTTGCCATCGCAAAGTTAAAGCTGGGCGCTACTTTGTTGCTGTCACTCATCGAGTTCAGGCAATTGTTATATGCCGTCAGGCCGACGTTAAAGCGCAGTTCGTCTTCACCAATGGTCAGCTCAATTTTTTTACCGGTTTGTTCAGACATGCTCTTACTCCACAGTTAATTATTTCAATGCTTCTTTGACGCCCATTACCAAAACAGACGCAAGTCCGGTCAGCGCAATGGTGATCAAAGATGAGCGGATAAAACCGCCAATTTTTTCCGACGTTTCGCGCTGCTGGCGCATATAAGCGAAATCTTTCTGCACTTTCAGCGGTTCGGACGCATCCAGACCAAGCCTGAGCAGTACATTTTCCGTCCCTGCTTCAGCGGCTTCACGTACCAGCCTTTGCAGTTCTGTTGCATCCATAACCAGTCCTTATTCCACCGCTTTTTTCAGCCCGTCTTTCAGCAGCTGGGCTTTAATATCATCAACGGTTTGCTGCGAAAGTCGGTTGCTCTTCATTGCCGCCAGTTTGTTCAGTGTGGCGACAGCAATGCGGGTAAATAAGCGTTCCAGAATAATCGGCCAGGCAATACGCCCTAATACGGCAGACATAGCATCAAGCACCAGTTTCCAGCTAAGTCCTGTACTACCGGCCAGAAAGGCCAAAATTGCTTTAATCGCTTTCATGATCATCACCCCACACGTACTGCTTAAATGCTTTCAGGTATTGCTCCGCCGTTGCGGCACCGGCTTCTGTGTTCCAGTATTTCTTTGCATATTCAGCCAGACCCTGCAGGTCATCTGCATCCGGTAAGGGTTCCGGTATCGTGTACAGATAAACCCGCGCCATGCCCGCCGCCAGAACCAAATCCGTTACCAGTCGGCTGGCCGGGTAATTCATTGGCACAGCCATAAATCGTCCTGTCCGTGCCAGATAATCACGGCAAAATTCATAGGTTGCCGGTTCCATCTGGAACATCCCCAGCGCTGGGCCACCTTTCTGACGGCAATACATAAAGCCGCCGCTTTCATGTGCAGCAATCATCAGCAACAGACGAACCGCCGCTTCAGAATCTGGCAAATTAAAGCGGGTCAGGGCCGCTTCAATCGTGGTGCGCAAACTCAGCGCAATCTGTTGAACGCTTACAGACATACTTCCCCCTTAAAATCAGAACAGTTCGAATTCAGAACCTGGTACATAAGGCGTGCCGTTAATCCAGACAAAATCCGGACTGGTCACGTCATACGGCAATTTCACTTTGCTTTTATCAGTGCTGTTCGGGTCAATACTCAGAACCTCACTGATACGCAACTTGCAACCATGGGCGCGAACGTGCATCAACTCGTCACCGCGTGAACTTTCACCACTGGCGTAAGCATCAATCGGAAAAGTAGGAATATTCCGCCACGATCCTGCAGCGCGGGCAGCAGCCGAAAGAATCATAAAATTGGCAATGTCCAATTCGATTTCACCGCTTGCGGCCACATCACCGGCCAGCGTGCCATCCGGCACACCTTTGTTTTTTGCCGTCGTGCTGTTGTCTTCAATAGTCAGATTGAACGACTCAACATGGAGCATTAAGCCCATGACCCGAATATCAAACGATTTGCCATTAATACGGTTTGTGCTCATGCCTTAGCTCTCCAGTCGTGTCAGGTCGAGGCTGATATATACAGTGATTTTTTTCGGGCTGTTTTTCGGTGCCGCCTGCATAGCCACCTGCACTTCTTTTGTGTTCGGCCAGTTGATTGCGATATCGCCATCAGCCGGTGTCTGCACCATGCCCGCGGTTGGCTCACCGGCAAGCGTTACGCTCTTAGCTGCGTCTTGCAGTGGCTGCATAAAGTAGCTTTCGTGGTAAGCAATACTCGATGCGCTGGCATTAAGCGTGCGGTCTGCCACTTTGTTAATTGCCAGCAGGCGCACGCGCCGGGTTGCGTAATCAATAACGCGGCGGTTTTCGTAAACAGAAAAATCGCCGTCACTCGCATCCAGACTGACGTGATCTGCCCAGTAAATGCCGTCTTTTCCGTTGTACCACCACGGCACACTGAAGCGCGCACCAGCCAGTTCTTTCAGATGCTCAAGGTTTAAAGCCACCCCGGTGTTATCTTTTGGCGCATTGCCCAGCGACTGAACAGCGCCGGTTTTAACCCGCATAGGGCTGTCAGCAATGGATACGCTGTCACTCATCAGGCGACCAATAACAACGCCCAGATTATTACCGTGCAGCTGCGGCACCAGATGAACACGGTCATACACACCGTTGCCGCTGATGGCTTTCATCGCTGCAATGTATTCAGACCAGCTCTGATCAGCGATACCGGCCACCGCCGCATGAATGGTGATGTATTTGTTCCAGGCATTAATTGCCAAGAGGCAAGAGCTTTGAACATCGTTTAAATCGTCCGCTGTTACCGGGTCTGTAACTACAATCATCTCCGGAGTGATGTCATTCGGTTGTTCCATCGCAAAATCAACCGCTACAAATGGGTTTTCATACGGTGTTCCCGCTTCACCGTCACCCAGCACCGAATACAGCGGCACAACCCAGGCAGTAAAGTTAGGGCCGGCGTTATTGCGCGCGGCATTAATTTGGTCTTTCAGGTTACTGTCAGCCGCGCCAAGAATGTCATCAAGGTTTGTACCTGCCCCGATAGCGTGCAGGGTACCGCTTACGGTACTTGTTACTGCGCTGTCTGCATTTTCGTCATTCAGGCCGACAAAAAGCGCCGTGCGCTCCACGTCACTGGTGCCGCCCTGGCTGTTATTTTGTTGGTTAATAGAAACAACTGGATATGCCATGATTCAGGCTCCTTTAAGCGGCACG
>NZ_DDCJ01000118.1:9838-16912 GCF_002335285.1 Thalassolituus sp. UBA2009 | reverse complement strand
TTACGCAGACCGAAGAATGGCCGCGCTTTTACCGTTACCGGCCATGACGCTTTGGTTTTCTTATCCAGCAATATCCGAAGAACCAAAGCAGCTTTGCCAAGCGTCATGTTTTCCATGATCCACTTACTACTAACCCGGCGGCTTTTCGTCTGGCCTTTCTTAACCCCGGATTTATATTTACCAGTCGGTCGTCTGAACCCGGCTTGCAGCAAGGCTTTTGCCTGCGCTTTGGTAGCCGGTGCGTCATAGTCCGGAACACCGCGAATCTTTTTCATTTTTCCGGCGGTCATTGTCTCTGTGTGGCCTTCCTGCTGCGCCCTGGCTATCTTCCCGCTCAGGCTATTAGGCCATGTAACCTTTCCGCTATTCGGCCCGACATAGGCTTTCAGATTTTTAGCTTTCGCCACATTTTTCAGCAGTGGCTTTTTTTTCTTCTTGTTTATACGCGGGGCGAATGCTTCACCGGTTACTGTCCGCTGTGCTTTGGTATTCGCTCTGGCCTCACGGATAACCAGGCGCGTCACCTCACGGTGAAATTTCTTCCGCTTTGCCGGTGGCATCGCCAGAACCTGCAGTTGCTTCATCAACTTCAGGTCGCCCTGCATCCGGGTTGTAATCACGGTTTTATGCTCCCGGTCACCGTCACGCTTTCAGCAACATTCAGCACATGGTCACCAAAGCTGTACTTCTGCCCTCTGATAACAATCGGGCCTTCGTCATCCCGCGTTAAATAAATCGGGTCGCGTACTTCCAGTGTCATTTCAACGTCAAGTTTCTGGCCGCTCAGTGCTGTTGTCACAATGTCCGGCGCGTCAAGGTCGCTGCGATATTCCAGGGCGGTTACCCACTGATGCAGAAGCACCAGTAAAATGCCGCCCCTGTCGGCGTGCATATTCTCGATCTGCAGCGCAAGCTGATAACGGTAATCGGCATAGTGCAGGCCGTTGTCATCTTCTTTATTGCTTCCTGCTTCCAGCTTCCCCGACTCCATAAACACATCAAAGCTGTTAAGCGATACGTTCAGAACTTTGCGGTTCTGATAAATAAGCTCATTCAGTGAATTCAGGGTTTTCATATCAGATAAACCCCGGTTGCACTTACGCCCTGGATTTCAGCAATTGCACCTGTAGCCTGGGCAAAATAATGGGTTGCCAGCTCGTCACCCGTGCGGGCTGAGTTTTCTGCATCAACACGCCGCCCGGTGGTAATGCTGTCGGTAATCAGTTGAGCTTTTGCATCGCTGTAAACTGCCTGCAGGTACAGCGCAACAACAACCGATAATTCCGCCACGGTTGAACTATCTGCAGTTGCCAGACTTACCGCGCCGCTGCTCTCCACCTGTTGACGAAAGCTGTTCAGGCGCCGGTTAGTACGCGCAGCGGCAATAACCAGCGCGTTTTTAATCATGGCATTGGGCAAGTCATCATCTATCGCGTACTGCTCGCAAAAATCCGCCTGATTTAATGCAGGCCAAAAAGCCCCGTTCGGAATGTCACTGTCATCCCGTACCAGTTGCGCTTTTGGGGCAAAGCTGTAATCACTCATATCCGGCCTGCTGTTTACTGCCTGGTTGAATAGGTAGGCGGCTTACTTAACCCTTTCAGACAGGCCACTGCCTGAGCTGCTGAAGGTTAAGGGCCACCCGGTGGTGCAGGAGTCGTTATTCGGTGTCAGCTTCCTTGCTGTCGTTGTCCACACTGGGCAGGGGAATACCCTGCTTTTCCAGTTCTTTAACCACCTGTTTTTTCAGCGTGGTTACCTTCGCCGGATGCTTCGGCGTACTCAGTAAGTCGGCTTTGGTCAGCTGCACAAATGCGGCTTCCCATTCACCTTTATCCGTTGCCAGCTGTCCGGCCAGCTTGTGGTATTTCATAAGCACAGCTTGCGGTACCGTCCAGGTCGGCAGCGCATTAAATACTTTGGTAAACAGCGGATCAGGGCTGTGTTTTAACTTCACCTGCTGCAGCGCCCACTGCATCACAGAATCCGCCACGAAAGTGGCAATGTTCTTACTGGTAAAACGCGCTGGCAGCTTCTGGCCTTCGTCAACACACTGCATGGCCAGTTTTTCAAACAGCACGGCATTACCTGCCGGATGTTTTGCCATCAGCAGGTCAAAGCACCAGATCATCATTTCTACAAGAACAGGGTTGGCATAAACCTCACCCTGATTCATGTATTCAATAACGTGCGCCATATACACCTTAAAACGCTCAGATTTTAACGCCGCTTTTTCTTCCAACGACTTACCCGACAACAACACCAGATCCTGTTCCAGATTCATGCACAGGCTTTCAAAGCCTGTCGCTGTCGTGGTCAGTTCGGTAACGGCTTTTGCATCAGCAGATTCAATGGCAGCCCGTGTCTGCGCCTGCTCACGTTCATTACGTTTGCGTTCTGCCCAAAGGCGTGCTGGTGTGGTCATGGTGGTTATCCTTTGCATTTTATTTGGTGTATTTAATAGCCACGATTAAGTGGCTATTCCGTTATCAAGTCGTGCGAAAAACCGTGTCCGGGGTCTTTTCGTTAACGATAACTACAGATGCAGGCTCAAACGCTGCAATGGCAAAACGATCTCCGATTGCATAGGCATCATTTGAACTAATGAAGTCAATAATTCGGTTTTTCTCCGATTTATCGACTGTTTTACGGCGTGTACGATCTTCCTGCCAATACAGGTGCAGGTTTTTCAGGTCGGTTACTACCAGGCCGTTATCCGGAAAGTTCGGAACCTGCACGGCTTTCAGACCGCCATAGGTTGCAGACAGGGTGGTGATACCCAGTTTCTTTTCAGACGGAGTACCCGCGTGTTCAGTCAGGGTCTTTCCGATGTCAGCTGCCACCAGAGCGGCACCAACAATCACAACTTCATCACCGGTACGACGTTCGACAGGAATCATCTGGTACAGGTCATACGCTGCTGCATCCAGATTCTGGTAATCATCGTTAAATGAACTTTTACCGATAAAAATTTTCCCGGTACCTGGGTGCTTACCTTCACCAATAATATTTTCTGGCACCTGGTCACGCATGACCTGCAGCCAGCCTTTGTTCACATCCTGACCCAGCGGATAGGTTGCTTTATTGGTTGTCGCCGCCGCATGAGTGCCGTACCAGCCAATGGTGATACGGGTCAGCGCAATGGCTTTGAACACCGCCTTCATATAACGGCTGTAAAAATCTTTGTAACGTGCCCACAGATCGAGCGTTGGGTATTTTATGTACACATCAAAGTCAGTCTGTGCCACTTCCCAGGTGGTGCCATCCGGTGCGCCCAGTTCTGTACCAGTACGTTCACCATCACCATCAGTGTTTGTACGACCACCAATCATGCCAACGGCGGCCATATCCAGCGCCTGACCTTTCATATCAACAACCGGGTGCATGCTGATCATGGTCAGGAATTCGGAAGACGCCTGTACGTTGTCGTTCAGCTTGGTTTCCATCGGTTCGGAAACAGCAAACTGTTCACCCGCCACCACTCCGCTGGCAGCAACGGAATTGGCCATTGCAATGGCGAACAGCAGTTTTTTAAATTTAGTTTTGGTTTCATTACGCATATCGGTTTCCCTTTTCTTTCAGCTGTTCAGCCTTGCTTGCGTTCAGTGGTTTTGTAATTAGCAGACAGTAGAAATATCTTCGTCTTCAGACGGGCCAGTTAAATCAGTGAACTGAGTGTTCTTGCCCGGTGTTTTTTTCAGCTCTGCGAACTGCTCTTCAAGATTCTTCTGACCATCCTGGATGGCTTTCAGAGTTTTAGAAATTTCAGCAGTACTGAATTGTTTATCGTCGTCATCATCCCCAGCCGGTGGCGTTGCCGGAGTCGTCACCGTTTCCGGTGTTTTTTTCAGTTCAGCAATGGCTGCGGTAAATTTTTCGCCCTGGGCTTCAATGGCTGAAGTAAAGGCGGTGGTCAGTTGTTTCAGTTGCTCAGGTGTCATAGCGTCTTCGTCCTGTTCAGGTTCTTGTGTCTGTTGAATGGGTGAGTGGGTGCTGAAGCGGTCCATCAGACTACGCAAACCACCCATAAAGCTTGTGAACTTATCGCCCTGGCTATCCTGCACGGTAAATTCCAGCGGTTTAGGTTCGGTGAACAGCGGCTTTTCACCATTAGGCAACGCGCTGAATTTCATCATGTCCGTGCCAATGCTTGATGGTTTATCGGTAACCGCGAGACGGAACAAATACCACTTACCTTCCACTTCTTTCGGCCAGATGCTGAACCAGAGGCGCTGCCCCATCCGGTTCATTTCCATCAGCCGGAAATTAGCGTTCAGTTTTCCTTCCAGTGACACCCGCCCAACTTTTTCACCCAGTCGAACCTCAGCCACATGGCCATAGGCTCCGAAGTAATCCAGCTCATGGTCAGCATCAATAACAGCGGTGTAGTAATTCGGGTCATAACGCTCCGCCATGTCGCGCAGCCATTGCTCTTCAATTACGCGACCATCTACGGTTTCGCCTGCTGTTGCTAACGTGAACCACTGATCAATTACCGGCATTACATATCCCCGCCCTTTATTCGTTTTCGCTTCTGCGTTCGGCTCAGTGCCTTTCGATATGTGCAGACTAGCCATTTAAAACGCGGTTTTTTAGCGGCAAAAATTCGCTATTTTTCTATTTGCTAATATCCAGAAACCTTTAAAAATATTCGCCGCGTTTTTATATCTCCGGGTTTATACACTGCAGAAAATCACCGCATTAACCGGCACAGAATTCTGCAGATATGGCGAAACGATATTCAGACGACATCAAAGCGCTGGCGCGCACCCTGTTTATAAAGCGGGTAACGGTTCCGGATATTGCGCGGGAAACCGGCGTCCCCCGCCGCACACTTTATGACTGGATTGAAAAAGACGGCTGGCACGACCTGGTAAAGACAGACGACATTGAAGAAGCCTATAACCGCCGCATCCTGACAATACTGAGCAGCAAAGAAACCCTGACACCTGCACAGCTGAACGAAATAGAGCGGCTGCAGACGCTGCTCGCCAAGCATCAGAAAATCCAGGGCCGCATTGCAGCAGTAACCCTGCCCGGCGACCCGGACCCCATTCAGATGCAGGCACACCACCTGCAAACCAGCCTGCCGCTGGATGCAGACCACCAGGCAGCAGTCAAGGCACAGCACAATGCTGAAGTGACCAGTGGCCGTAAAAAGAAGCGCCAAAAGAATGATTTCAGCGGCATCAGCCGTGATGAAATTCTTGAAAAGCTGAAAAGCAAGCTGTTCCCATACCAGTGGGCAGAATTTCAGAAGCTGCTTAACGACCCTGATAACGAAAAATTCCGCCGCCGCTTTTATTTAAAATCGCGCCAGATCGGCTGGACGTTTTACTGTTCGGCCGAAGCGTTCGCGCTTGCACTTCTGGAAGGCCGCAACAAAGCCTTTTTGTCAGCCAGTAAAAATCAGTCGCGCCTATTTAAGCGCTATATTTTGGCGTTCGCAATGGAGTGGTTCGGCGTTGAAGTAAAAGGCGGTGATGAAGTCACTATCCACACCGACCACGGCCCGGTGACGTTCTGGTTTTTATCCACAAACAGCAGCACAGCACAAGGCCCGTCCGGTGACGTGTATCTGGATGAAGTGTTCTGGATTCGGGACTTTGAAAAGCTGAACAAGCTGGCCGGTGCCATCGCCTCACACAAGCATTACCGCAAAACGTATTTTTCTACGCCGTCCGTTAAATCGCACGACGCTTACGCGCTTTGGAGCGGTGAGGAATATCAGAAGGTACAAGAAAAACGGCCACACCTGCCGCCGTTTGAAATGCCCAATAAAAAGCAGCTGAACCTTGGCCATGCCGCTAATGATGGCATGTATCGCAAAGTCATCACCATTCATGACGCAATGGCCGGCGGTTGTAATCTATTCCGCCTGTCTGATTTAGAAATTGAGAACGTGCCGGAAGTCTTCCGGCAGCTGTATGAGTGCGAATTCATCGACGACCAGAACAGCGCCTTTATTCTTAATCAGCTGCTGGGCTGCGCCGCCAATGATGACCGCTGGCACGGATTTAAACCCGGTGCTACACGCCCCTATGGCAACCGCCCGGTGGCCATTGGTTACGACCCAAGCCGCACCCGCGACTGGGCCGAAGTT
This sequence comes from Thalassolituus sp. UBA2009, assembly GCF_002335285.1. Lineage (NCBI taxonomy): Bacteria > Pseudomonadati > Pseudomonadota > Gammaproteobacteria > Oceanospirillales > Oceanospirillaceae > Thalassolituus > Thalassolituus sp. UBA2009. The sequence continues at coordinate 10,809 of NZ_DDCJ01000118.1, read as the reverse complement.
GTGGTGCTGGCAATTCCGACAACAGCCGGTGGCCGCTTCACGCTGCTGGAACGCATCAGCATGAAAAACGAAAACTGGCAGTTCCAGGCGCAGAGCATTAAGGAGCTGTGTGACCGCTATAACGTGGTGTTTATCGGCATTGACTGCACCGGCCCCGGTAACGGTGTGTTTGAACAAGTGCAGAACTTCTACCCTGCAGCAACGCCGATTCACTACAGCGTGGACGCAAAAACCCGCCTTGTGCTGAAAGCCCAGGCGGTTATCTCAAAAGACCGCATCCGCTGGTCAGCCGACCATGTGGATATCCCGATGGCATTTATGGCCATTCGCCGGCAGGCCACTGGCAGCGGCATCAGTTACGTGGCCGCCCGTGACAGCAAGATAGGCCACGCCGATGTGGCATGGGCAATCATGCACGCCCTGCAGGTTGAAGACCTGACCGCCGACACCCCAAACGACAAGAAAACCACCGTTATCATCAGTGAGGCCGCGTAATGAGCAAGCGCCGTAAATCAGCACGACAAACCGCACAACAGCCCGTAAAACATCAGCACACGGCAGAGGCGGCGGCCGGTGCCGTTGGGTTTTCGTTCGGTGATCCGGAACCCGTGGTAAACGGTCTGGCCGATATTCTGGGCGTGTATTACTACGAAGACGCCGATTATTACACCCCGCCACTGCTGCCCAGCGGGTTAGATACTTTGGCGCGTAAAAACGGCATTCACCGCCGCTGCATCAATTTTAAGGTTCAGCAGGCCAGCATCTGCTATCAGCCGCAGACAAACGGTATGCCGAAACGCGATTTCGCCCGCTGTGCTCGCGACCTGCAAACATTCGGTTACTTCTTTTTTCAGGAAATCCGCAGCGTACTCGGCAACCCATTGGGTTACCGCCATGTGCCCGCCCTGAATATGCGTGTGCGCCCGAAAGGAAAGCACCTGATGCTGGTTAACGGCTCGCAGGGCCGCATT
>NZ_DDCJ01000118.1:0-9730 GCF_002335285.1 Thalassolituus sp. UBA2009 | reverse complement strand
CCTGTTCCGCCGCCGCTATTTCCTGAACGGCTCACACATGGGGTACATCCTGTACACGACTGACAAAAACATGGACAAAGACCTGGAAAAGAAAATTGCAGACGCCGTGAGAACAAAGCAAAGGCCCCGGTAATTTTAGGAGTATGTACCTGAATATTCCGGGTGGCGACAAAGACGCTGTGAAGCTGATTCCAGTGGGTGACATTGGCCAGAAAGACGAATTCAACACAATCAAAACGATCAGCAAAAACGAAATTCTGATTGCCCACGGTATGCAACCGGCGCTTGCAGGCATGGCACCGGACAACGCCGGCGGCTTTGGTGATATTGAAAAGATTCAGCGGTTCTACCGCCAGAACGAGGTACGCGCCCAGGTAGAACCCTTTATGGAAATGAACGACATTCTGGGGCGCCCTGTGTTTGATTTTGACTTTGATACCGGAGTTGACATTCAGTGAATCCGAACGAAAAACCCGTGAATGCTGATATTTTGCACAGTCGTGGTTATAATTTGTCGCGTGCTCTTATTGAGCCGCGCCAGCTAATCACAGAGGTTTCCGCCATGCGTATCAAATGCCCTGACTGCCAACATAAGGCCACAGTCTACAGCCGCGCCAATACCTCCGATGATATGAACTCAGTTTATGCCCGCTGCACTAATCGCCAGTGTGAAAAGTTCGACCATTCCTTTGTCAGTCATGTTGCCTTCAGTCACTGGATTAATCCGAAAGAAGCCGCACTTCAACTGACGTTTGAAATGCTCTTTGACCAGCTGCCCCACGCTAACCGTGCAGAGCTTGTGCAGCAGCTGGCCGCCCGTGTTTAACCTTCCCTTGTTGTTTAACCCTCTATTGTTCTCCTGATTATCTCCCTTACCTGCTCCAGTATCAGCGTTACCCCGGCCACCTCCCTGTCTGAAAGCACTAGATCCTGATTCGGTGCTTTCGCTGCAAGTAACCCGCACAGTCCGCTGAGTATCTCTTCAGCATTATCAAGTGCTTGCACTACTGGTATTGCGTCTGACATTCGTCCTTTCTCCGTGTCTTATTGTCACTGCTCATTGTCACTTCTCGCAGTGACTTGAAGTTAACTTCATTCCACACCCCGCGCCCGTGCCATACCGTGAACGCTTTTTAAGCGCCCCCTATGTCATCAATCAAGATACGGTTCGGCAGTCACCTGCGTCAGTTGCGCATATCGCGCAACATCACACAGCTGCAATTGGCAGAGGCTTGCGGGGTGTCTGTTGAATCAATCAGTAATATCGAACGTGGCAAGCATGGCCCGCGTTTAGAACTGATTGCCGACCTGGCATTCGCGCTATCTGTCCCAGTTTCTGAGCTATTTCAGTTCGATAACTGACACTGAGCATATTATCTAAAAACTACTGCCTATTGTGCTCACAAATGAGCAGCCCTGACATATTTTGTCTAACATTCGCCCACATTTGAGCAACCCGGTTCTTACACATGGTTCACATGGTTACTGGACGGGAATGGCGAGCTATCAGGGAAGAAGTTTTGCGACTTAACCAACAGCAATTTGCGGATGCAATAGGCACCAGCAGGCAGCGGGTCAGCCGTGTTGAGCGTGATAAGGCTGAATACACCTTCAGCGAACTTTCAGCGTTACAAAATCGCATCGGGCTTCCCCTAACCTACCTATTAAATATTGATCATAATCCGCCCGCGTGGCTAAGCCTGTACGCCACCCTCGACAAAGCCCAGCAGCGGCAATTAGATGGATTCATTCTTGCTGCCATAAAATTACTCAAATAGTGTAGACTTTTTCATACAGTGTAGTATTATGTCTACATCGAAACGGGAATACAGGAGGTGCCAAGTCGATGAAGAAACACCCCAACAAAGAGATCAGAGCCGCGATTGAAGCGGCGCTGGCAGGGGGTTGGGAGATAGTGGAGCCGGGCAAATCAGCCCACTGTTACTGCAGGCTCCGGTGCGGTACAGCAGAACACAGAGATTGTATTTTCTCTGTCTGGAGTACCCCAAAAAACCCCCAGCAACATGCTGAAATGATCTTAAAGAAAGTCAGGCGGTGCGCCCCCGAATAGGGGGCAAGCTCTGACAGGGGAATTGATAGGCACCTCAACTTTTAGAGACATTAACTTATGAATACTTACGAATTTACCATCACCCTGGCCGGTGTTGATCTGGCCACCGAAGACCTGGAAGACCGCATTGTGGCGGCTGGCTGTGACGACGCCCTGCTGTGCTTCTGCGGCGAAACCCCATACCTGGAGTTTGAGCGCCAGGCAGACAACGCAGAAACGGCTATCCGCACCGCACTGGCAGAGCTGGCCGAAGTTGGCCTGCAGGCGGCATCCATTCAAGAAGCAGGCTATGTAACGGTGACAGGCGCAGCAGCAATGGCTGACATCAAAAAAGGAACCCTTGATCACTACGCCAAAGGCCGACGCGGTGAGGGCTTCCCAGCGCCCCGCTACGGCCTGCAAACCGGTACCCCGCTGTACTGGTGGCCTGAAGTGGCTGAATGGCTGCTGAGCAACGACAAGGCCCCGGCTACACTGGCCGAAACAGCACAGGCAGCGGTTAAACTTTCGCCCGACCATGACCGGCTGTGTGCTTAACCACTAATTCCCCGGCCATAAAGTAAAAAGCCCCGGTAAATGCCGGGGCTTTTTACTTTATGGCTATCTTTTTAGCTTTCTACGGCAACTGTAAAGCGCATCATCTACGACGATGAAATCCTTTTTAAGCCATTGTGTGACCTGGGCCGGTGCAACTCCTTGCGCGGTAGCAAAGGCTCTCTGAGAACCCCCGAATTCCTCGGCGATATACTCGCCGAGGGTTAAGGCCACAGGTCTTACTGCTTTTTTCTGTTTATCGCATTATCTAATGCGACTCTAAATTCAAATTTCGCGCCGGCTTCAGCAAGAATATCAAGATGCGCTTCGATGCTTTCATTATCGGTATATCCTGACTCTTCAGCGGCTTCCCATGCGTACTGCCCCGCCATTTCTTCAGCTTCACGAGTGTCGGTTCCTCCGAAATACTCGCTAGAATGGCCGGCTTTACTTGCATTAATGATCTCAACAACCTGTTCGATTGAATGAGCTTCAGCGATTGCGTTATTCATTATCATGTCCCATTTTCTGATTAGGCTTCGGCCACTCCCAAACCCTTTATATAGCTTAACACTATACCTTAACTTGTAAAGCGTTTTGCTATATTTTTTTCATGTCAGGAAAACCCCACATCAAGATAGATTACTCATCCCCCCTGCTCTTCCTTGATCTGCTGCAGGCAGGCAATCAACCAGTCAATATCCTCAATCAGAAATGAAGTAAAACCTTCCCTCCCCTTGAAAATAATTTCCGCTTGCATGTCTGGTGTTGAAGCGTTCCCGTTATACCGAACTTCTTTTTCAACGCCAGAACCATCGGAATATGGTATTTCCCACGCCATGTAAGTCTGTGCTGTTTTCATAATCTCTCCAATTTATCCCACCCCATACCCATACCTAATAGCGCAAAAGGTCGCCCACGCGCAGCATCCTAAGAACAACGCAAGGCAAACACCACTGAAGCTATGCCAATCAATGCTTACCCAGTAATGTCCAATAAAGAACGCCACACAAAGCATCAGCGCCCGCCAATGTGCGTAAAAATGCCAGTCTAACCAGACTACGATCCAAGGCAGTTTTCCCGGCTGAATATAATCAATCAACATAAATCCTCCTGAATAACTCAGCGCAGCACGGGGGCAAGCCCGCGTGCTGGTTTTTATAAGTTAATTCTTTGCTTCGCCAAATCCATTGTAGTCATACCACTCCTGACGAGTGCCAGAAAACAGAGTGGTAGACTTCCCGCACTTTTGGCAGCTTTTAATTTCTCTGTGGCTGTTCCTTCCGCCTGAAAATATCAAATTTATATCCCAGTCGTGACGGCAAAGGATACTTATAACAAGTCGTTTAAATGTGATCTTCCTTTTACTCATGCTTACCCCCTCATAATTATTAGCTCACCCGGATATACATTCCGCGATCGCTCATCTTCTCCAGTGCAGTTGCGCACTCGTCACCCCATGCAAACATCACGGTACCTGCACCGCATCGGCTTTTTTTATGCTGGTTCTCGCGCCCTGGTACGAATTCAATCCGCCCCTGAATAAACAGCATTGCCGTCGCGGATCTCATCGCGGCCTGGCACCAACTGGCGTCAGTTCTACTGAACACCAGAGCAACGCCGTTGCTGTGTGCAATCATCCGATTCATCCACTGCGGCGTCTCTTTACCATAAGGCGGGTTGAGCCACACACGCCCATGCCACTGTTTGCTTAAGCCGTCGTCGAAAATTGTGTACTTGGTTGCCGCCGGTACCGCCGATTCCATATCGTGGGGGCTGGACGGGTCTAAGTCGAACCTCAATCCCAGTTCTTTGAACACCCACTCAGGGGTATACCATTCAACGCTTTTAATCGACGATCGTGCGATTTCAGTTCCAAATAATCCGCTCATAGCACTTGCTCGTATTTGACCATTGCTCGCCGGGCCCGCCTGCGCGGGCCGCTCCAATTATGGCTATCACGCCATCAGCCGTTTCAGCAGCTTATCCACCGCTTCTGCCGCTTCGCTGTTCTTTGCTTCACTGGCGGTGCAGCGGCTGGCAATATCAAACACCTGGCGCAGTTCCAGATGTGAACCTTGATTGTTCTGGTTGGGTACAGCCTCAACCACTAAACCAATCCGCTGGCCGGTAAATTCCTGCGCCACCTGCACCTGTTGGCCCTGATCGTTAACACCTACGCCCCAGCTGAACCCCGGCAGGCCCATCAGGTACAACATGGCGTTAATGAAGTTGGCACCGAATACCGGCGTTTGCCCATCGGCCTGCAGGTACGTCAGCGACACCGTGCCGCGCTTTTCTTCGTCATCCATAAAGCGCACGAGCACAGCATGGCTGCCGGTTTCGTTGCGGCGGTATTCCACGCGGGTAATTGTGGCGTGCACTTCGCCGGTTTCGGTAATAAACGGCATATCCCCCGCTTTTTCTGCGCTGGCTTCATCGAGTACAAAGGCATAACCCGCCGGCCGCATTGCTGCAGGATTCGGGGCGCTGTTGTTCATGGCGGTCTGGTGTTGGTTGTATGGCTGTTGCATGGTTTTTCTCGCTCTGTTGGTTAATCGTTTTGAATTGCAGCCTCAGTCATTCCGCCGCAACCTGCCAGCCTTTACCGCTGGCCTTTTGTTGAATAACACCAGCAGCCAGCAGCTGCTGAATTTGGTCGGTATAACTGCCGTAGTTCACGCCTGCCGCTTTCGCTTCGCGCACCGTTGGCAGTTGCCCGGTTGTGCTGATCTGATCAGCCAGCCATTTTCCCGGCTGCTTCGGTGGCGCTGTTTTTTCTGTCTGTTTCTGTTCGCCGTTCTGTTTTTTGTTCTGTTCTGTTTGTTTGTTTTCGGCTGTTTTGTTCTGTTCTTTTTGTTCTGTTTTCTGTTCGCTGTTCTGGCGGCCGTTCTGTACTACTTCGTCTGTTTTGGCTGGCGCGTTGTTTGCTGTCAGTAGCAGCACAGCGACGATCTGCAACAGGTCGCCCATCACTGATACCGTAATCCATGCGCCCCAGCGCCAGCCGCCCAGGTGGTTGCCGCTTATGCTGGCGGCAGTGGTGGCTGCTGCCGGCAGGCTGTTCTGTTGTTCGCGCAGGTCGGCCAGTTCGTCATCAATCAGCGCGGCTTTTTCCAGCAGTCTCCTGGCGTTCAACGTGTTTCCATCATCTTTCAGATCGGCGGCTGTTTGTTTCATCAGTTCAGCTGTTGTCTGTTTCGCGCTGATGGTGGCTGCGGTGTTCTGGTATTCACTGCTGCTTTGTTGTTCGGCCACGGCCTGCACCTGATACGCAGATTCAAAATACAGCACGGTGCTGGCAATGCTCAGGGCCAGCAGCGGCACAACCAGCAGCCAGCAGACAACGGCCAGCGGTTTATTGTCGGCAGCCCACTGCTGTCCTGCGGCAGCGGCCATCATGGGTTTTGCCAGCACCAGCGCCAGCGCAAACAGCCCTGCCAGCAGCTGGTCACGATCCGACGCCGCAAAGCTGGTAAACAGGGCAATTTCCCGCGCTGCAGTTACGGCTAACAGCGCCAGCAGCATGGCCGCCAGCGGTGCTTTATTCAGGGTATTTAAAAGAGTGTTTTTCATAGCGTTGCCTCCATGCGGCGTTATCAGTTAATCAGCGGTAAAAGTTCAGTACGCCAGATGGCCACCTCTTTCGGGGCATCAAATAAAATGCCCACCTTGCCGCTGACGATCCGCACAATTTTTATCCGGCAGTTATCGGTCAGCTGGTGTTCTTCACCAATGGCCATACCGTGCAAACGGATGTTTTCTTTTCCCGGCTCCACAATATCCAGCGTGGCGCGCGGGCTGTGCCGTGGCCCGTACACTTCCAGCGCATTCAGTCTGATGCTGTTGTTAACTTCTACCGACTCGCCCACCCGGCGCGCTAAAACTAACATGCTGCTTTCTCCATTTTTTGGGCGGCAGCCGCCTCATAAGCGGCAACCAGTGGCAATAATTCGTTGTATTCCTGGCGCTTGGTATTGCGCAGGCGCTCCAGATAACTTCGCTTAACCGACTCTTCAAAACCGGCCACCTTCTCCGCCCAGGCATCACGGATAAAACCGCGCATTTTGGTGCGCAACGGCAGCCGCATATTGGCCAGCATTTCGTTACGGCGGCCGGCATCCAGCGTTAACAGGTAACGGGCATACTGTTTTTGCTTTTCGGTCTGTTCGTGTTCGTGCTGTGCTTTTTTATTGTTCGCTTTCATCGTCCGTTCCTCATGCAATTTGCCAGTTTTCGATCATTTCCAGCTGCTGCGGCGGCGGAGAACTTCGTTCAACCGGCTGGCCAGTACAGTTATTCACACCAGTCCAAGGCGGCTGCGCCGCTTTAAAATCAAAACCATCGGTATTCGCCGCATCACGTTCTGCCTGCCGGGATTCTGCGCGGATTAAATCGCGTGCTGCCTTTTCAGCTTTGCGCCGCTGTCGCACGGCAAAGGCTTCATCTTTACTGGCATTTACGCGAAACCATGACCGCCATTGGCTGATTTTCTCAATGGCATTGCCCGCGACTTCGGCAATCACACCAATGATCTTTTCTCCGGTTTCGCCATAGGCGTTAATGGCTGGCCGTGTCAGTTCGTTCTGGAACTGCTCGCCGCTGATTTCGTCCAGGTATTCCATAGTTTCGGTTACTGTCTTCAGGATTTTTTTCAGGCTTAACCCGTTCTCGTCGTAGAACTCGCAATACGTTTTCCACGCAGCACTGGCGCTTTCCTGAGCGGTGGCATCCAACTGCATAATGAATTCCCGCAGCGGTTCTTCTTCTGGCGTCCATTCCTCTTCAGGTAATCGAGCAAGGCGGCGCAGTTGACGCCATACCGTTACCGATGGCCCACCCACCTGCTGAAACTGACGTATGCCATTGCGGCTGCTCCAGGCGACAATATCTTTTGCCGACGCTTTAGCGTCTTTGCCATACAAATCCTTATCGACGTGCTCACCGTCGATATTTTTGGCAATGTATTTGGCGATATAACCGGCAGCAGAATATTCCTTGCCGGTTTTCGGGTTAATTCCGGTTTTTATTTTCTCGGCTTTAAAGCGCACATCCGCTTTTGCATTCAGCAGTTCGTGATGGTCTTCTTTTTCCGCATATCCGCGCAGCGCCTTTGTTACCTCATCAGCCTGATCCGGACGCACAAACAGCAATAAATGCCAGTGCGGTGTGCCGTCGTGGTGCGGCTCCGCAACGCGGAATCCAAAAAAATCCCACTTCTCTGGTTTACTCCGGGTAATCCGCCCGGCTAACGTGCGAAAGCGGGCCCACAGCGAACACATATACTGCTGACCGTCTCGTGGGCTGGCCCCTCTGAACTTAGGATTGCGGCCACAGCCGCGCGTTGAATGGTATTTTGACGGTGTGGTAATGGTGTAAAACCAGCCCTCATACCCGTTGGCTTTTGCGTATTCTTCAAACCCGGCAATCCGCACCATCAATTCAGCGCGGCGTACCACCGGATTGGCAACGCTCAATTCGGATAAATCAGCCAGCGTGTACTGCTCGCCGTCTTCATTCTCCATCAGGGTGTGTTCCAGCATATCTAAATTCATCTGCTGGCGGCGCTGCCACTCACGGCGCCCTACCGGGCTGCAATAAGCGTTTTTATTTACAACCACCTGATTCAGCTCACGGCTAATTTTCTCTATTCTCTGCGCCTGTGCCCGGCGCATTTTTCTGCGCCACCAGTTTTCATCCTGGCAACGCTTTAATAATCCGGTAACTTTAATAAGACGTTTTTCATGCTCTTTCTGTACATCCTCATACAGACCAACTTCTTTGGTTACATCACCATCAATACCCCCTTGATCGATTGCTTCATTAAGAACCGATTCTGTCATTTCAAGCGCTACACATGCTTTTTCATATTGATTGAAGTGATGGACTTCATCCTCAAAACCATGGTGTTCAAAAACACCGAAAACCCGATGTACAGCATCAGGGGTGGTCATTCTGTCTGGCCAGCCAGTCAGTTTTAAAATACAGGATCGAGCCCTTACCGTGATGTAGTCTTCTAAATATTGGTCATGGGTCTGATGCACCAGAAAATCACCAATCTTGAACTGCTTGCGCAGCTCATCCAGACGCTGATTGGCATTGCGGATGCCATTCGACTTTGCACGGCTTACAACACGCTTCCAGTCATTCAGCAGCGGGCGGGAAAATTCGCCAAACCGCTCTGTAACCTCAGCCGCCTGACGTTCCCAGTAAGGAGTCTTCTTCATTGCCGGTGCGCCGACCAATGCAAACTCTGACATCAGGCTGCACTCTCCAGCTTTTTCTTTTCTGCATCAGTTTTACGCTGCACTTCGCGGCTCAGTTTTCCGGACAACGCCATTAATTTTTCAGCGTGATGCTGGCTGGCCTTCGCCTCAATGATGTTTTGCGTAGTTTGTGCGGCGGTAGCGCAGTAATGCAGCACCTGGTCAAATCGTTCTTTGACCAGGCGCTGCACAATCTGAATTTCTTCCAGTGTCAGACCGTCCACTAAATCGGCATGAACTTCCTGAACCGCCTGAACAGGCTGTTGAATATTGCTGATGTGTGCCAGCTGAATGCCGCCGTCTCCGCACTGCTGGCAGAAGGTAACCATTTCCCGGCTGAAGTGCTCACGGCGGCAGGTAGGGCAGTAGTAATTCATCATAATTACTCTGCCTCACTCTTCCTTAACGTCGATATTGTGCTTGGCGCAGAATTCCCTGAGTGATTCTTCGCTTTTAAATTCGACAGATGAACGATGATCCCCCACATCCAAACGCAGATAACAGCGTGAAAGTCTCGACTTCCCTACACCATAAACAGCTGCAGAAAGGCTAACTTTTTCAGTTGGATTTTGATAAACAACAGAAGTTGACGACATAACTATTCCTCCATACCACGCCAAAAATAAAAAATCGCTAAACCACATACAGAGCCAAAAAACAGAGATACCAAAATAACTTCTGTGCCGTTCATCAGTTCACCGCCGCCAGCTTTCCAGCTGCCCGGAATTTCTCTAATTTTTGGCCAGCGGCCTGCAGGCTCTGGCGCAGTAACCTTTCCTTCTGCAGGTGTGGATTCTGGTCAACAATCCACTGCTCTAAATCGGATTCCAGCCAAACTTCACGGCCCGCTATGCTGATG
>NZ_DDCJ01000119.1:12839-28388 GCF_002335285.1 Thalassolituus sp. UBA2009 | reverse complement strand
ATATCAGAGGCCGGACAATATCAGGGGCCGGACAGCCACCGGATAAAAAATGGAGAATTTATTAAAAACAGATGAAATCTTCTGCACAGGTTTTGCTGTTGAATTGATCACGTTATACAACGCTCAGACTTATCCACAATGTGTGACATATAAAATTCATGTCGCACTTCCCCCTTATTTACCGTCTTCAGTGGTAGCTGCCGGTTGCTGCATTCAGGCCGGAGTCATTCACATATGATCAGGGGAAGTAAAAATGGGGGTATCGAACAAGCATTTACTGACTGGCTTTATCAGTTTGTTAAGTGCAGGACCATTGTTTGCTGCGGGTCTTAAAGCAGACATCGTACTCGACGGAAAACCACTGGCAGAAGCCATTATTTTGCTGGATGGAAAAGAAATAGGGCGCAGCAACGCCGATGGCAGTTTCTGGTATGAAGGCTTTGGTGGTGGGCGACATACATTAACGCTGCAGCTGCCGGATCAATCTGTTCCATACAGCTTTACGCTGGCAGATGATGAAGCGGCTTTTATCAGCATCAGCGCAAAGCGCGGTGACAAAACAGTGGATGCGGCTATTGATCGTGTTCCGCTGGCGGCAGCCAATCGTAATAGTAAAACAGAACTGGCAGGCATTGGCGTGCTGACAGGCGAAGTTTTCGGACTTGAAACTAATGGTCCGGTTCGTAATGCAATGATTAGTGTTGTTGGTAAAAATATTACCGCACGCACCGATCGTAATGGCGAATTTAAAATTGAATTGCCAAAAGGCGAATACAGCCTGCTGATTGAACATCCGCAATATATGTCGCGCACCCTGACATCGGTCAATGTGATGCGCGGTATGGAAGTGAGTGTCTTTACTGAATTACCGATGCTCAGCAGTGATGACAGTGAATTTATTGAAGAAGTGGTCGCCGTCGGCAGCTATCAGGCATACAGCCCGGTTGATGCTGAGCGAATGTCATCTGCGGTAATGGATACCATGGATTTTACGCAGATCGCCCGCTTTGATGACAGCACCGTCAGCTCCGCCATGACGCGGGTTGTTGGGGTAAGCATGGAAGACAGCCGCTATGCGATTGTCCGTGGAATGAAGAGCCGTTATCAGTCCACTTTTTTTAACGGTGCTATTCTGCCCTCCACCGATCCGGCCCGTCGTGATTTACCGCTGGATATCTTTCCTGCGGATATTATGCAGTCGCTGTCACTGCAAAAATCGGCCACCGCAGATGTACCGGGAACAGCAACCGCCGGTCATATTGATATGCGTACCAAGCCTACCCCGGATGAAGGATTCTTTAAAATCTCGGCCAGTCTGGCCTATGGTAAAGCCAATAGTGAAGACGGCTATATAAGCAAAGAACATGGTGGCCGTGACTGGACAGGGTATGACGACGGTTTCCGTGAAATGCCGGACATTGCCAAACAAGCGCGCGGTGCTTATTTTTTTGGTGATCCGGATTCTGCGGGCAGCAATGGCCTGGGCGACAGCGAAGAATTTCTGCAGTTCCGTGAAGAGCTGGGAGAGTCCTTTGAAAACTACGGCGTGTATAAAGGGGATTTACCCGCCGATATGTCCATCAGCCTGTCCGGAGGTGACAGCATTGTCACGGATGGCGGACAGCGCCTGGGGATGATTGGCGCAGTGCGTTACAGTAACAAATGGACCAATGATGAAAAAATTCAGAACGGTTTTGAGCTGTATACCGTTAACAACCCTGATACCAATGAACCAGAAGATCTGCTTGCGCTGACATCTTCAAAAGTGACCTACGATACCAATAATGTTATCGACCTGAGCGCCATGCTTAATCTGGACTGGCGCATTACCGAAAATCATACACTTGGCCTGAATAATATTCTGTTACGCCATACCACCAACTCGGCAGAGTTTGAGGATAGGTATGTTCTTGCTAGTGGTCATTATATTGCCAAGAATAATATTGTTATGCCCGAAGATCCGCGAGACTGGCCATATGGCGGAGGCATAGATAAGCAGGAAACCCAAAGTATTGACTGGATTGAGGAGCAGCTGGTCAGCCATCAGTTATGGGGTGAACACTACATCCCCCTGAGTGATGGAGGATTACTGGGGGACTTAAAAACCAATTGGCAGATTTCCCGGTCAAGCAGTGAATATGATCGCCCCAATGCTCAACGTTACTCCTATCAGGGTAATAGCCTGTCTGCAGACCCTGTGCTGCAGGTTGGTTTCAGTAGCGCCTATAATCTGTGGGAAGCTTCTGAAGAAGACGGCAACTCAGCCAGTATTGATCTTGAGTTACCGATCAATGAAGGCGGAGATATTTCAGTAACGGCAAAAACGGGTCTGTATCAGCTGAGCCGTACCCGCGATGGTTATGAAGATCGATTTTCATACCGAGGTAATAAGCTAGAACAGGAAACCAGGGAAGATATTCTTTTGTACCCTGACCCTGCGGATATCTTCACCGATGAATATATTGGTGATGGCACCAATGGCAGTAATGGTCTGTACGTGAATTATGGTGGTTCTATTGATGCTGAAAATGATACCGGCGTCGATAAAGGTTATCAGTACCGTGTCGAGCAGAATACCAATGCCTGGTATGTGCAAACCGACTGGAATCTGTGGCAAACGGTTACGGCGAATATCGGTGTACGCCGTGAGTCATTTAAAGTAGAAGCTGACCAGTATTACTACAACCCGGAACCCTTGTACGAACTGCTGGATGAAACCAAAACCCTGCCATCTCTGGGCCTGACCTGGTTAATCAGCGATAACTGGCAATTACGCGGCGCTTACAGCAAAACCGTAAGCTGGCCAGAAACCTTCGAGCTGTTGCCACGGAGTTACCGTGATATCGAGACACTGACCAGCTACAAAGGTAATCCGGATCTTAAACCGGCCGATATTAAAAACTACGATATGCGCCTGGAGTGGTACCCCAGTGATAATGAATCCATCAGTCTGGGTGCCTACCGCAAAGACATGGATAACCCGATTGAAAATGCCTTTGACACGCTCGGTGATGATTACGATTACTACACCTTTGTTAACGTAGAATCCGGCAAGGTGACCGGTTGGGAGCTGGATTTCCGTACCGAGTTTATTCTTGATGACAACTTCAGTCATTCTGTCTTTGTGCAGGGTAATTACACCGATATTGAATCAGAAATCAGCCTGGCCCCTGATTCCAAAGAAACCGATTTAAACCGTCCACTGCAAGGCCAGCCCGATTATATCTTTAACCTGCAGTTAGGGTATGACCACTTCGAAACCGGCCAGGAAGTTACGCTGGTATTTAATCGCAAAGGTAAAGAGCTGGTGATTGTTACCCCTGATGCGGGCAGTAACGTCACCAATGTTTACAGCGACCCTTATGACGATCTGAAACTGATTTACACCAAACGGTTTGGTGATGACCTTAAAGTGTCATTGTCGGGTGAAAATATACTGGATTCTGAAAAACGTCAGTACTACGAAAAATACGATGTGGCCTACCTGGGTTACAAGTCCGGGCCTAAATACAAGCTGAAAGTCAGTTATGAATTTTAAATATTGGACTCCTAAAAAGATGATGGGTGGAATTATGTTATTTAAAAAATACCCTCGGGCTTCTGAGTATTCAGGCCTGAAGTTAATACCAAAGCTGGGTGTATTATCCGCGGCTTTGTTACTCGCAAGTTGCGGTGCTGATGTATCCGATGAAACCGCCATGCAGGAAAGCCTGGAGGTATCACTGGCGCAGTGTGAAATCCTGCAATACGGTGTGGTCGGAACCGCTACTGATCCGGTGCAGGTAAACGGTGAAGAGTTCAATGCCTGTTTACTGAGCAAAGACATCGGAAAGCTAAGCAACACACGCGATATTTCTAATGATTTAAACGCGATCAGTCTGAAAAATACGTGGAACTATAAACCTCTGGTCTGGGTGCTGGATGGTGTGTACGAGTTCGGCGAAAGTAAAGAATACGAGACGTTGGATCAATTACTCGCTGAGCGTGTTAATTTTTCCGTTGAGCTATATGCGAAGCCCGGTTCGGTTGTAATTCTTCATCGAAATGCACAATTAACGGCCAACATTTTATCACTCGACGACAATAATACCGGCGGTGGTGAATGGGGTGGTGTGGTTATTAATGGCATTGGCTATTCACCAGAGTGCCCGGCAACCAGTAGTCCAGACCAGCTGTGCAATATTAAAGGTCCCTTTGGCTACTACGGCGGTGTTGCCAAAGATACCGATCTGACAGCCTATGGCATGAGTTTCAACTCGACAAATACCAAGGGGTTTCCCGGTTTATACAGCTTGAACAGCGGCGGTGGTTCCGTGATTGGTGAAGCGGGTGAGGAAGTATCCGTCAGTCTGGAAAACTATGCGGGTGGTACGATTCATGCGGCGGTTACCGCTTATGCTCCCGCAGCCAGCCAAACGGGAGGGGTGATTGCTTACAGCGGATCGAATGGGCTGCAGGTCCACGGTGGCAGCTATAATATTGTGAATGGCAATCCGGTTAGCCCCATTCCCTATATCACTAACATCAGCGCTACCGCTCTGGAGCTGAATAACTATCAGGGCGATATTGCTGCTCGTATCAGGCATGACTCGTTAACATCGGCGCTGGTGGTGAAGGGCGGTCAGGTGAATTTGAGTAACCTTAGCCTGTTCGACCAGTACAATCAGGCGGGTGTGGCGATATCAGTGGCCAGCGCAGCTAAAGTTACCTTGGATGACGCTCTGATTCAGGGCTTTGATACCTGCCTGGCACCACAGGATTCGGCCAGTCAGATCAGTGTGGGTTCTGCTTTGCTTAACTGCAGCAACATTACCAACAACACCAGTAATGCCCTGGCTGCCATTGCAAACGCGACCGATCTGATAACCGGTGCCGATGCGCTGCTCAGCTATATATGGGCAGTAGGTAATAACAGCTTAAACTTTGCCAATGTTGAAGATCCGTCTCAGTTGGGTGCGGGTAATGCGAGTGTAGCGGGAGTTTATAGCCCGGCCATTCTTTTTCCCGAGTGTATGGGGGTCGGCACGCTGGCAGAAGATACTCTGGTTGTTGGCGGCATGCCGTATCAGATCTGTGATTTAACCAACGTTGACCAGTCAGCCACTTTATACAGTAACTTCAGTATTGAGGGGCGTTTGAATAACGGCGGGAAACCTGACTATTATCCTAAAAATATTGCCTGGCGGATAAATGGTCAGGTGCAGGTCGGTACCGATTTTACGCCACTTAACAGCGCTGAACGTGCTGCCGCATTAGCCAGTCCGGTGCAATTGACGCTGCCTGCTGGTACCACCTTGCTGACTACCAGTAACAACGATTCCGAATTGCTTATTCAGCCCGATGCACGCTTGCGTGTTACTGGCTCAGCAGACGCGCCGGTTACTCTCGGTGTTGCCGGGCTGACCGCTGGCGATATTACTTCAGGCTGGCGCGGTATTACGGTTAATGGTGCTGACGGTAGCGCTAAACAGCTGGATATTCAGTACCTGCGTCTGTATGACACTGGCGAAGATGGTCAGGCGGCATTCACCCTTAACGAGGTTGGAGCAGATTCGAACATTACCTATCTGGACATTTACGGTGCCGGAGCAGACGGCCTTAATATTAATGGTGGCGCTGCCAATTTTAATCATCTGTTGATGGCTAATATCGCAGGTGACCAGATTCAGTGGCAAAACGGCTATCAGGGAACCATAGAGACGGCCGTTATCAGTCCGGGAGACAACAGCACCGGTGCCGTGTTGCACGGTATTAACAGTAATGCCGATTATGATGCTATGCCGCGTTCCCGCCCGGTTATTACCAATATGACAGCTACGGGGTTCGGCTCCGGCAACACCGCAGTATTGCTGGAACAGGGTTCCGGCCTGTTGATGTTTAATTCGGTGTTTTCAGATTTTGCCACTTGCCTGGATATTGACGATGCCGAAACCGCCGCATTACAAAGCAGTGATCCATTGGGAATTCTGTTTGATGGCGTGATATTCAGTTGTGAAAACACTCTGGCCGATGAATCCGAAAGTGGCGGTTACGATTATGGCTATACCGTGGTTTCTGCCAGTGGTGTGGTTGAAGAAGACCCGGTTCTGAATACCGGTTACCTGATTACTGGCAACGTCAGCGTGAGTTTGGTGGATCTGAGTCATTACGCTGCTTTATTAGGTGATGCCTACCATCATCTGGGGGGCGGTGCTTATATTGGCGCAGTGGCAGATGATGGTGATGACTGGTACAGCAACTGGAGTGATTCGGTGGTTATTGCGCCGGATTTCGAATGCAATAATCTGGGGATTCTGGTTGGTATGGAGCCGACTGGAACTTATCGATTTGATTATGATAGCAATGGCGACGGAGAGATCAGTTCTGAAGAGAGCTACTGGGAGCCAGTGTCGAAGTCGTGCCGGATTTTAGGTGGTATTTATACCAACAACGTTACCATCGGCCAGTACAGTGGCTTGCCAGGCGAAACCGTTAATCAGTGGTTAGCCGATGGCTATACCCTGGAGGAAATTCAGTCAAATGCTTTGACCGGCGATTGGGCGATTAATTTTTTGACTGGTGAAACCCGCTATATTGAAGAAGCGGTGATGCGAGTGATGCCCACCCACTGGACGGTAAAAGGTGAAATTCATATTGGTAAGGGGCATCAACAAATAACCGACGTTGCCGCCGTTGCTGATATGAAAGCCAATCCGGTAACCCTGACGATTGAAAGCGGTACCAGCATTGAAGCGGAATCAGATAACAGTGTTCTGCATATTACCCGGGCAGGGGCTCTGCAATACGTTGGCAATGCCGGGTATGAAAAGATTAATACAGGAGGGGTTTCTGTTGCCGTGGTGATCGATGGCTTTGGCCGGAATAACCTGTGTGAAAACGCCGCGACCACTAATGCAGGAGAAGGCATGTGCAATATCGAAGGGCCCTATGGTTATTATGGCGGTTACGACTCAATAGCTTCCAATGTCGATATTTCAGGCGCTTTATTTCGTGCTGATCTGACATTCAATTCGGTTAATGGGGTGGCTGAAAACTCAGTTATTTACCGGGATGTAGATGCAGATCCTGATCTTGGCAGTGCGTTATCCATAAATGGCGGATCGATTAACTTTAAAAACATTAATATTGATATAAAAGGTAACTATTTTAAAGGTGTTCTGACCTGGAATCATGGTTACCAGGGTAACCTTGCCAATATCTATGTGGCAGGAGATGTCAGTGTTGATGGTGATAATGTGCCCTTGCTTAACGATGAACAGTACTACCCGTTGATTTATGGCCGCAATAATAGTGTGGATGTGAATGCTGAGCCGAGGTCAATGCCAACGATTGCTAATCTGAGCGTGAACTACTATTCACTCTGGCAAACTGCGGCCCCAAGAACGACGCTGGTTCAGCTTGCAGAGGGCAGCGGTCTGTTTATGTACAACAGTCTGCTTGGCGCGGATGAATCGTCCGATAGCTGGGGTGAGTATCCGAGTGAGTGTGTGGGTGTTGACAGTACGAATGAGACAGCTTACGGCAGTACTATTTTTATGAAAAATATTGTCAGTTCGTGTCTGAAGTTTACGGTTAACAGCAGTCTTGATACCAGTGTTATGGCAGATCCGAATGCAATGATACTTAAAGAACCTTATTTGTATTATGGTGGTGGTTCTGGTGGGAAAAATAAATACAAATCGGTAAACAGCAAAATCCATGGTGCTTTGGAAAGTGTTTTCTGGAAGTCTTCTATGGAGTATCCAGTGCTCAATATCATTCAGATGATTGGAGAGCGATATTCCGGTGGTTATTCAGAATCAGCCACGGTTGATTCTGAATTTCTTGAAGAAACAAAATATATTGGCGTGCTGGATTATTACGAAAAACCTGAAATTATTAGCGTGCTTGAATAAAACCGGTTTTGGTGATTATAAAAGGGGCTTTTGCCCCTTTTTTTATGCCTTTTTTATGGTGTTAGTTATATTATTTCAATTATATTAATTGTTCATATCATTAAGTTTTGTTTCTCCTTTTTATATCGATAAGACGGTATGTATGTGACACAAATCTGTCTTGGTTGTTGTGTCAGTATGGATGCGCTCCTGAGGAGTAAGCATTAATGGTCTCACTGTTGAGGCTGGCGATGCTGGTGGTGAATTACATCATCGTTAATCGAAAAAAATGTTTGTATTCAGTTTTTACAAACCTAATACATGGAAATACATTGCTGGAGATTGAAAATGAAAAAGATCCTTTTAGCGTCGGCCTTAACCGTTGCGTCTGCAAGTGCTTTTGCTTCTAATGGCTTATGTACCAACGTTGGTAGTGTGGCAAGTTCTTCCTATAGCTGGAATGGCACCAACTACGTTCTGTGTGAACTGCCTTCTTCTGTCCTGTCTGACAAAACACTGTTTAACGGTAACGATACCCGTTACCGCAAGCCTGTACTTTGGGCGCTGCCGGGTATTGTAACGGTGGGTGATGGCTATGTGCAGAATACCAGTTACGCTGCGGCTAACCATTCTGTACTGACCATTGAAGCGGGTGTTAATGTGATCGCCACCGCCAATAATGCGGCTCTGGTGATTGCCCGTGGTGCAAAAATTAATGCCGTTGGTTCTGCCGGCAACCCTATCGTGTTCTCCAGTGCCGATGAAGACTTCACCGGTGAAGGCGAGTGGGGCGGTGTGATTCTGTCTGGTTATGGTGTGGCTAACGAATGTACTTCCGGTGACACCTGTCTGATGGAAGGTATTTCCAGCAATTACTATTTCGGTTCCGGCAGCAGCAGTAAAGCAGCTAACGAAACAGGCAGTGGCACCATGAACTATGTTGCCATTACCGAAGGTGGTACCGAAATTAACGTAAATGATCCGGATGATGTTGCCAACGGCGGTAATGAAATCAATGGTCTGACGCTGTACGGTGTAACGTCGTCCACCATTATCAGCAACATCCACGTAAACGAAAACCTGGATGATGGTATCGAGTTCTTTGGTGGTGATGTGGATGTGTCAAACCTCTGGCTGACCTGTAACGGTGATGACAGTGTGGATTGGGACTACGGTTTCCATGGTTCTATCACCAATGTGTACATCGAGCAGGGTGATAAGAACGGTGCTGCCGACCATGCATTCGAACTGGCCGGTAACCCGAATAACTACGCAGCCACTCCGCTGGCAACGGCTGCTGTTGAAGGTGCGTATGTCGAGTTTGTTGGTGACAACGCCGATGCCGATACCGACTTCGTTTTCAAGCTGAAAGAAGGTACTGACGGTTACTTCAATAATATTGTGGTAACCGGTTACAACACGGGTACTACCCAGAATTGTGATGCTATCAGTTCCACTAATATCAGTTCAGCTGATTTCGGTACTATGAGCGTTGATTGCTCTGTTGTTGATGCAATGACCTTCTCTGCAACAGGCCCTTCTTCGTTCACCAAAGCAACTACCTTCTGGGCGGCTGCTCCTACCTGTAACTAAAACCGGATAGTGTTCAGGTTTTCAGGCCCATGCTGCAAAGTATGGGCCTTTTATTTTAAGCTTCAGGCGATTGTCTGAATAAAAGAGAAAGAGAAGAAAAAAAGAAATAAAGCTATTGAAAGTCGACGTTGATACTCAGCAGAAACTCCCGCCCGGTACGGTAATCAAGGTAATGGTAATCACCCTGAAGATAACGGTGTGCTGTGTTCAGCATATTATTGATGCTGAATGTTAACTGGCCTGGGTGTATCCGGTAATTCCAACTGAAATCGAGATGATTTCTCGGCTGCTGATAGACGGCCGGCAAATCTGGCTGGTCGCTGGTAATATAAAGTTGAGTGCCGCTGCGCTTGCCTGTCAGACTCAATGTCTGGTTAAGGCCAGGCATATACTGTAACCTTAAGGCCGTAATATACTCAGGCTGTCCCTGCAATGGCCGATGATTTTTCGGTTTTTCTTCCGCATCGTCAGAATAATCAGAAGCATCGGAACCGCTGACCTGTGAGTGAATTCTGGCATAGCGCCCGGATAGCTTTATGTGTTGGTTGCGGCCAATGTTCAGACGGTAATCGGCTTCCAGTTCCAGACCACGAACATTACCCTGACCACTGTTGCGGTAGCTGTAATTGCTGTAGGTTGCGCTGTCCGTCGCTTCGCTGTTATCTGTGAATGCACCTTCAATCGGCTGGCGGATTCGTTTCAGGTATAAGGCTGCTCCCAGTTCCAGCCCGGACACATTTTGCCATTGCCAGGATAAATCCCAGTTATGGACATCGGAACTGTGTAATCGTGGGTTGCCGATTGTTTTTGTGCGGGTGTCGAGATCTTCGTAGACGACAGGCAGTATTTCGTTAAAGCGTGGCCAGACAACGGTTTGACGGTAATTCAGCCAGATTCGCTGCTGAGGTGGCTGAAAGCCAATGGCGATTGAGGGTAGCCAGCGGGTGCCGTCTTCAAGTTTTTTGTTGTCTTCCGGCAGGGCGTCCCAGAGTTCTGCCTGCAGGGTATTTTGTTCATAGCGCAAACCACTGATCAGACGCCAGTGTTCGTTAAGATCAAGATCATTAAGCAGATAGGATGCCTGATTCTCTTGTGTTGCGCGGTAAAAATGGCCGTTTAATCCGATATCCTGCTCAGGCTCCAGCAGGGTATCCTGCAAAATAAAACCGGGCATCTGGCTGTCTCCGGTAATGCGCTCTGCGGTGAGAATGTCGCTGGGGTTGGTTTGTTCCATAATCTGCCCATTGCTGGTCAGATCTTTACTGCCGGTAAAACCGTACAGCAGGTTGTAGCCTTCGCGATTTTTAACACTTTTTTCCCAGCCGGTTTTTAACTCACCGGTCAGTAAAGCCTCACCGAGATCAATGCCGTATAGATGACTGAAATGTAAACCGAAAGAATCGCTTTTCTGCTCCATATAACGCCAGCCAATACTGGCTGTCGATGGTAATAGCTGTAGCCTGTAGTTACTCTCTTCCGACACCGAAAAATAGCGATAATCCAGATCGTGCGGACGGTTGTATTCCGTTGTGCTTTTACTGATCTGCCAGTTCAGCGTGGTTAATGGTGTGAATTTATGCAATCCATAGAGCTGGTGTAACAGTAGGCTTCGTTCTGTCCAGTGGATCAGGTTTCGTCGGTAGGCGGTTTCTGTATTGATATTCTGTTCGCTTTTTCCCTGTGTTTCTATCAGCTCACCGTGGTGAGTACCCTGGTGCAGGTAAAGGGTATTAAATCCGAGGTATTGCTGGTCCGAAATATTTAATCCCAGCGCAGCCAGGGTATTAATGTCGGACGTGTGTTCACTGCGCTTATGCCGGGAGTCTTCGTGATGAAAATCACTGGACGAGCCGGAGTAGCCCGTCCCTGTGCTGTAGCTGGTGGAACGGATAAGACTGTGCTGCCAGCGATCACGTACACTGGCAGACAGCGTTCCACCCCAGCGTATGTTCTGATACTGCCCGGTAGTGCCGGTGCTCAGTTCCAGACTGCCGCTGTTTTTACTTTTCGTTCGATATAGCCCCATATCACCGACAATGGCTTCTCCTGCCTGTTCACGCTGTTGCGCTGACAGTGTATCGACGCCACCCGTACGGGCATTGTCAAAAAGAAGCGACGGAATAGCCTGACGGCCATCACCAAATCCGTAACGGTTGGCCGATTTCTGGGAGCCCTGAAGAACCGTACTGTTGTTACTGTGCGGACGCCAGATCGCGCTGGCTGTGAGCTGAGCATACGCCTGCTTGGGTAACTGCATGGTATTCAGGCTGACAATACCAGCGCTGGCCTGACCGGGAGCATCGGCATATACCGATTTTCTGAGGTTGATACTGTTGAGAATACCCAGTGGAATAAAATCCAGAGGAAAGTTCTGGCCGGAGGGATCAAGACTGGGAAGCTCACCGCCATTTATCCGGATTGATTGATAACGGCCCGTCATCCCGCGGATGATCGCGTAGCGGTTATCTTCTATTTTAACCCCGGCTGTCAGCTCCAGTGCTGAGGATAATGTATAAATTCCTGCTTCACGGAGCTGACGGGTATTAATGCTCAGTTCTGTTGGGCCGGTAAGTTCATTGAGCGGACGGGGTTTTATTTCTGCTGAGCTGTCAGCGGTTACAATTAACTCTTCAGGATGGATTGTATTGGCTTCATCATCGTTGTAACGCGGATATTCTGTGATTGTCTGGCGAATAATAATGGTGTCGCCGAGAAGGTCGTATTCAAGCTCTGTATCTTGCAGAAGCTGTTCCAGTAGCTGAGTCAAGGAATAACAGCCTTCGATATCAATTGTGTGTTTATCTGCCAGCAGGGCTTCCGGTACGATGATTAAAAAATGAAAATAACGGGCAGCTGACTGTAATGCATGACTCAATGAATCTTCAGTAATCTGCACGATCTGTTTGGGTGGAATGCAGCTGGCAGTTTCTCCGGAGCCGGTATTTAGCTGATCAGTGTTTGAAGACTCCGCGTTTAATGGCTCAGCACATAATATGCCGCAGAGTAATAACAGCGGCAGTACAGGGTGTCGCTGGGTCTGGCTCATGGTCTGGCGGATGCCAGCGTCGGAATCATATTTTTCCTGCCTTATCATCTGCTTAACCTGAAGGCATTCTGATTACCTGCTGATAAAAATCATTCCGTTCTTTTCTGATATTGTTAACTGGTAAGCTGAGGTGATCAGTTGCAGGTTCTTTTCTGCATCGTCCAGTCTGAAAGTGCCCGATACCGGCAAATTACCAATGTCTGAATGGATGCCGATCGCCGTATTCCGGTATCGGTTCAGTTCAGCAATGATGTCTGCCAGCGGCATATTGTCCGCTTCGAGAATATTATGTTGCCAGTCACGGTAAGAGGTCAGATCGAACGTCTCTACCGGACCATGTCCATTCGCCCGGATCAGGGCCCGTTGTCCTGCCGTGAGAATGACACGCTTGTTGCCTGCCTGTAGCGGGGCCACTTCAACCCGGCCTTCAAGAACCGTTAACTCGGTGCTGTCGCGTCGCTGATCAACATTAAACACCGTGCCCAGCGCTTGCAAAGTGGCATGGCGGGTTTCGACAACGAAAGGCCGGGTCGGATCTTTACTGACGTTGAACTGAGCCTCCCCCTCAACCAGATCGATGTGGCGCTCAGCTGCGCTGTATTTAACCAGCACTTGACTGGCTGCGCTGATGTCCAGGCGCGAACCGTCATCCAGTAGCTGGTGAGCGGTTTGCAGCTTCTGAGTATTAAAATATACCGGTTCTGAAACATCGCCGCTGCGAAACAGCAGAATGCCAAGGGTAAGAACGACCGATGCCGCGATACCTCCGTACCATAATGTACTGCTTTTATGGTCAGATTTCTGGCTGTTCTGCTGATGGTTCTGTTGATTTGTTTCGTACTGTTTCAGCGCCGCAGTAAAACAATCATCATTCCAGATTGCGTCCAGAGCATCAGCCTCCTGGCGACGCTCAGGTTTCTTATCCAGCCAGACTTCGGTTTCAGATGTCTGCTTAGCTGTGCTTTGTTCGTATTTTTCATGCAGAATCCATTGGCTGATTTTCTCTCTTTCAGAATTGGCCAGAATATTCTGTTTTGGTATCAGTCTTAAAACCACGTTCTTTTACTCACTGCGGGTACGCCACGTTCAATTTGTTCAAGAACTGAACGCATGGCACGATTAATTCGTTTTTCTACGGATTTTGGCTCTTTTCCTACGCGGCGGGCGATTTCGGAAATGGTCAGTCCATGAACTTTTCGCATCACCAGAAGATTTGCCGTCTCGGGAGGAAGCTGGTTAAGACAAAGCAAAAAATGTTCTATTTTCTGATTCATTTCCGCATTGCGATCAGGTTGCGGTTTTTCACAATGAACTTCCTGATCATCAATGCAAAGCATCTCTTCCGAGACTCTCTTCTGGTAGTAGTCATTAATAATGTTATTGGCAATTTTGTAGATGTAACTGACAGGGTCATTGAGCACGAATCCCTGAATAGAGCGCTTTAACGTCCGCTCCAGTGCCTCCTGGTATATATCCTCAGAATAGGAGTGGTCATTGACTTTTCTGCGGATAAAGCTGAGTAATCTGGGCTTCTCCTGATTAATCAGCTGACTGATGTGATGCACTGAGACATCGGGTTGATACATATTCATTGAATCCGGTCTGCCTGTGGACTTTAGCTGGAGAAACAGCAAGAAAGTGAGGATTCTGAACTCGCCTGCGCGATGATTCCGGTTCTGCCAGTGCGTAAAGGAGAGCCTTCCAGAGTCCGTGGTCGGATGGTCGCTGATTATGGTCGTGAGATGTTTCAGTTTGGTTAAACTGATAAGAAAGTTTTTAAGCATGAAGAGTGCCACTGATGATTGGCTATACCGCTATGGTTCGCAGCAAAGAAGTGATGCTTCGCTGGTATTCTCCACATTGCAGCTCACCATATGTCCACCTGGGTGCTTAAAGGTTGAACCACAGGGGTGCAGCATTAATCGTGGTTCGCCGTGCAGTGCTTCTTCATGGACGTATAAATCGCAGCCCAGAATAGAGTAGTCGATGGAATTTAAATGCAGACGCCGTTGGTGCTGGTGCCGGTAACGGGGTTCAGCGTGAACAGCGTGCGCTGGGTGTCCGGATTGGATAGGTGATCCCGCTGTATCAGTAAGGCACATAGAGTTCACCCTCGGTTTGCCTGATGTTAAGGCAGGTGATAAGTTCTTTGCCAGCTAAAGCAGGCGCTGGATAGCTAAGATTACAGCTTTAAATACCGGAGTTAACCGGCGTTCGCGTTTTTCTGGAAAGGATTTTTGAGTTATGGAAGATTTCTCAGCTTGGTCGATGAGTGGCGCTGGGTTTCTCGAAGGCGTCGCCCGGGATAAATGCGTTTGCATACTAACAAGGTGTTAGGCAAATATGGGAACAAACTGAGAGAATATGGGCTGCTTTAAATTTTGTAATTGTAGCTGTAGCGATACAGACGCAAATTTCGATCGTATTTTGTCTACGGAGACCAACTTTGGTTTCAGCCTATCGCAAATATCTAAATCGAATATTGGTTGGTTTACAGACGAAACCATCGCTGATCATCAACTGAAGCTCTGGAACCTTGGACAACAATCAGGTATCTATATGCTTTGGCATAAAGAAGACTACTGTGCTCAGCATGAGCGTTATCATATGACATGTCTATATGTTGGCAAAGGCTACGTTAATTCCCGGTTGCGCTCTCATTGGAAAAAGAAAGATTTCTCAGATGAGATGCTTATTTACTTCTCATATTTTCCTTGTACTAACCGACAAGCTAAATACATCGAGCAATTGTTCTTAGATCTATACGATTTACCGCTAAATAAGTCAGAGAATGACGGTGAATTTATATTGTGCCAACATTGGACACAGTGGGACGTTGACTAATTTTCCTAACAAATTTTTCAAGATCACCCCAAAAGCTACGCGGTTCGGGTGATTGGAGGATTAGCTGGGTAGCCCTCTACTAAGGAGTTTCACAGGATGTACGTGCCGAATCACTTCAAGGAAGACGACATAGGTAAGCTTCAGCAATATATTCGTGACTACGGATTTGGTCTGCTAATAGTGGCGGATGAT
>NZ_DDCJ01000119.1:5056-12586 GCF_002335285.1 Thalassolituus sp. UBA2009 | reverse complement strand
TCTTGGACAGCTTCAGTGCCATCTGGCTCGAAGTAATCCGGTTTGGCAGCGTTTGCAGGATGGGGCCCGGGTTCTGGCTGTTTTTCAAGGGCCAGATGCCTACGTTTCACCCTCATGGTATGAAACCAAGGTAGAAACCGGCCGGGTTGTTCCAACATGGAATTATCTTGCTGTCCATGTAGAAGGGAGTGCTCGGATTATCGAGGATTCGACCTGGCTGAAACATCATCTCCATCGACTAACAGACCAACATGAGTCGAGTATGAGCAATCCCTGGTCTGTGGATGATGCGCCAGTGGAGTTCACTGAACGTTTGGTGAAGGCTATCGTTGGTGTAGAGATAAAAATTAAAACTCTGACGGGTAAGCTGAAAGCTAGCCAGAACCAATCAGAAAAAAATCGAGCTGGTGTCAAAGTTGGTCTTGAGGCCAGAGATGGAGCGAACAACCGTGCCATGGCTAAGTTCATCAGCTGACCAAGGGCTGTTGTCGGATGGTTTTCCGTCGCCGTTCCTCCAAAGCAGTCATAAAGCCGGGCGTTAAATGCAGAAGCAGCCATGAAAATAACAGGTTTTAAAAAAGAAAATACTGAGCTTGAAGGTTGTATGGTGCTCAGTGATATAGGAATTGCTGCGTCTCCGGATACCTTAAGAGATCTGGCAGCGTTTTTACTCGCCGCAGCGGATGAGATGGAAAAGCTGGGTGAGGATTATGATCACCTTCATCTTATGGATGAATGGGATAAGTGGAAGGAAGATTATCCCGACATCCAGATCCTCAGTGAAAAATATATTTAACAAGCCTGCGTTAATCCAGCCTCCAATCATTCTTCACATCCCAGCTCACCATTTGTCCATCCGGATGCTTAAAGGCCAAACCACAGGCGTGCAGCATTAGCCTTGGTTCGGCGTGCAGGGCTTCGTCGTGGGCGTATAAGTCGCAGCCTAAAATCGGATGACCGATGGATTTTAAATGCAGGCGCAGCTGGTGCTGGCGGCCGGTAACGGGTTTCAATGTGACCAGTGTGCGGTGGGTGTCCGGGTTGCGCTGCTCGACCGTGAAATAGGTAAGCGAGGCTTTGCCTTCTTCATAGTCGATTTTACAGCGCGGACGGTTTTCCCAGTCTTTGCCAATGGGCAGATTAATCTCGCCTTCGTCCTGTTCAATAATGCCCCAGACCACGGCCTGATAGGTTTTCTGGATTTCACGGTCGCGGATCTGTTGCGACAGTACCTGACGTGCGCGCTCGGAGCGGGCAACAACCAGTAAACCAGAGGTATCCAGATCGAGGCGGTGCACAATGACGGCTTCGGGGTAATCCGGCTGCAGGCGGGTAATTACCGAATCGCTGTTCTCCGGGCCGCGACCGGGAACGGTGTAGAGAAATGCCGGTTTATTAACCACAATCAGATCGTCATCAACGTGCAGAATCTGCAGTTCTTCGTCGCAGCGTGGGGCGATGTAGTAAGCAGGAGGTGTTACGTCAGTCACGTTGATAAACTCTGATGAAGTGAACGTATATTTAATGAAACCTGCGGGGTTCTGGCAATGATTAATCACCGCCAGACGGTCAGAAATCTTGTCCGTCAGATACATGAACCAGAATCTTCAGCTTTCTTATATCTCTTTTAGCCATAATGCGCTGCATCGGGTTATCTGCTGAAATTCATAATTAAGGCACCTCTGAATAATTCTGCACAGCTTCGCGTGAGTGCTGCAAAGTGCTTTTGACAAGGCGTCGATTGCAGTGAACGAGTCCTTTATAAAATCGACAACACCGTCAAAACGCTCTGCAGCCCACGCCCTTCGGGGCTTGCTGAAAAAATCCAGCTCGGTGTTGCCACGTTTTGACGTAACCCGCTATGCCTTCAACGTGGCGCCTTGATCTGAACGTTTTCAGTAAGCCGAAGCGGGCACTGAATTATTCAGAGGTGCCTTAATATTCTTTAATGGTTATATGACTGAGGGGATGAACTGGATTTATCCTGTTTCAGCCTTTAGGATGACCCGCTTGATGCTCTGTGGCTGAATTGATGAGTATTGGAAATTATTCTGCTGAACCGGGCGTTAGCAATATCAAAGGATCTGTGAAGAATGAAGTTGTTGGTTGTGTTTTTTTTAACCGGATTTTTGTTGGGATGTATCGCTGATTCTGCTTATTCTCCTCCGGGGCTTGCGAAAGAAGATGCCGTATATTTAAAAGCAGATTCAGAGCGTGATCATGGTATTTTTCAGGGGCTTGATGAGAAGCTTTATATTAATTCGGTTAATGGTGTTTCTATCGGTGGTTTTTTTAACGGTTATTATGAAAGTGCTTATATTGAACCTGGATTGACTGAGATTGACGTAGGGTTTTATCAGGGAAAGGTTAAATCTGAACGCTGTGTGAAGTTTTTAGCCGAAAAGGGTAAATCTTACATTATTCGAAAGAAGCGCGAGGCATGGAGTATTAACTTCTGGGTTGAGCTGGAAAACGATATTAATACGAATGTTGTTAATCTTCCCTGTGGTGAATAGTGTGGTGGGCCTGTTAAGCCGGGTTTAGCGCTAGAGTCGCTCAATAAAAAGCCGGGGTAAAAACCCCGGCTTTTCTGTTTCTGCTTTTTTACATCACGCGCATACCCGGCTGGGCGCCGTCGTGTGGTTCGAGCAGGAAGATATCTTCACCGCCCGGGCCTGCGGCCAGTACCATGCCTTCGGACATGCCGAATTTCATTTTACGTGGCGCCAGGTTGGCAACCATCACGGTCAGCTTGCCGTTCAGGTCTTCCGGGTTGTAGGCCGATTTAATACCGGAGAATACGTTGCGGGTTTCGCCGTTGCCGATATCCAACGTCAGCTGCAGCAGTTTTTCTGCACCTTCAACATGCTCGGCTTTAACGATACGGGCAATACGCAGGTCGACTTTGGCGAAATCCGGGAACTCGATGGTGTCGGCAATCACTTCGTTACCGTCTTCACGCAGCTCAGGTCCTTTATTCTTCGCTTTTTTATCGGCCTTTTTCTCTGCGTTTTTCGCAGCGGTTTTATCGGTGCTGTTATCCGCCGCCGGTGCTTCGCCGTTTTCTTTGGCCAGCTCGGTTTTGGTTTCTTCCAGAATGGCGGTTACTTTGTCCATTTCGGCACGGGCCAGCATTGGCTGGAATTTATTGATTTTGTGGCTCAGCAGAATCTCGCGGCGCGCTTCCCAGTCAAGGCTGTCCAGATTCAGGAATGCTTTGGTTTTGTCGGCAATTTCCGGCAGTACCGGTGCCAGATAAGTCACCAGCTGACGGAACAGGTTAAGCGCCACGGAACATACGTCCTGCACTTCCTGCTGGCGGCCTTCTTCTTTATTCATCGCCCACGGGGCTTTTTCCTGAATATATTCGTTGGCGCGGTCGGCCAGCGCCATGATGTCTTTCATCGCGCGGCCAAATTCGCGTTTTTCGTAATGGCTGGCAATCTGGTCGCCGGCATCAATAAATTGCTGCAGCATTTCCGGTTCAGCGCAGGTCGCGCTCAGTTCGCCGGATGCTTTGGCAATAAAGTTGCCGGTACGCGAGGCGATGTTCACCAGTTTGTTGACCAGATCGGCGTTTACGCGCTGCACGAAATCTTCCAGATTCAAATCGAAATCATCGACGCTGGAGCTCAGTTTGGCGGCAAAGTAGTAACGCAGATAGGTCGGGTTTAAATGATTCAGGAAGGTGCGCGCCTTAATAAAGGTACCGCGCGACTTCGACATTTTAGAACCGTTCACGGTCACGAAACCGTGGGCATTGACTGCTGTTGGTGTACGGTATTCTGCGGCGCTCAGCATGGAAGGCCAGAACAGCGCATGGAAGTTAATAATGTCTTTACCGATAAAGTGGTACAGCTCGGTGGTGGAGTCTTTTTTCCAGTACTCGTTAAAGTCGAGGTCACCGCGCTTGTCACACAGGTTTTTAAAGCTGGCCATATAGCCGATAGGGGCATCCAGCCAGACGTAGAAAAACTTGTTCGGTGCATCCGGAATTTCGAAGCCGAAATACGGCGCATCACGGGAAATGTCCCACTCCTGCAGACCGGAATCCAGCCACTCGGCCAGTTTGTTGGCAACTTCATCCTGCAGGGTGCCGGAACGGGTCCACTGCTGCAGAAACTCCTGGAAGTCCGGCAGTTTGAAGAAGTAGTGTTCAGATTCTTTTTCGACCGGGGTGGCACCGGAAATGACGGAGAACGGGTTTTTCAGCTCGGCCGGGGTGTAGGTTGCACCGCAGACTTCACAGTTGTCGCCGTACTGGTCGGCGGCGCCACACTTAGGGCACTCGCCTTTGATATAACGGTCGGCCAGAAACAGCTCTTTAACCGGATCGTACAGCTGCTTGATGCTGCGGATGGCGATATGGCCTTTGTCACGGCAGGCTTTGTAGATTTCTTCTGACAGCAGGCGGTTTTCTTCGCTGTGGGTGCTGTGGAAGTTGTCGAACGCAATCTGGAAACCGGCGAAATCCGCTTCGTGCTCGGCTTTTACCCGCGCAATCTGCTCTTCCGGGCTGATACCTTCTTTTTCGGCGCGCAGCATGATGGCGGTGCCGTGGGCGTCGTCGGCGCAAACATAGTGGCATTCGTTGCCACGCAGTTTCTGGAACCGAACCCAGATATCAGTCTGAATGTATTCCAGCAGGTGGCCGAGGTGAATGGAACCATTGGCATAGGGCAGGGCGCTGGTGACGAGGATTTTGCGGGGATTCTGTGCGGTCATGACAATTCGCTACGGGTTATTCAAAGAAAGGGCAGTATTGTAGCGATTTTTGCCGCTGGCCGCGATGGCTGCGGTACGGCTTAAAAGCGCTGCGGCAGCAGAAATCTGCCGCGCAGCGCCTGATACTCAATGGCCGGGCATCACAGCTTTCCTTCAGCCGCCATCTTCATATAGCTGTCGGTAAAGCGCAGCTTCACATTACCTTTATCGCCAAAGGTTTTGCCGTTCGGGAAGGCCATGCCGATAAAGCCGGCATCGGCGGCGCCATCACCCAGCAGACCGTGGTCGAAGGAGAATTTCGCTACGTATTCCATGGTTTTTGGCAGCTCGGCGCTGTTCACAAATTCCACAGCTTTTTGTGCGTCGTAGAACATTTTGGTGGCGGCCAGCTGGGCATCGTAACCGGCAAGGTCGGTGCCTGAGGCTTCGGCCATCATGCTGCGTGCTTTTTTACCTTCGGCGTCGTCTTTCGCCATGATGCTCATGGTTTCGTACCAGGCGCCGGTCAGGGCTTTGGCGAAGGCGGGGTTAGCGGCCAGGGTTTCGCTGTTGACCATAGTGGTGTCGATAATTTCACCCGGAATCTGTGAGGAGTTAAACACGGCGGTTGCGTTTGGCTGCGCCAGAATTTCGCTCACCAGCGGGTTCCAGGTGACCACGGCTTTAACATCACCGGTGCCATAAGCCGCCACCATATCGGCGTCGGAGGTGTTGATCACCGAGACGTCTTTTTCGCTCATGCCCACGCTTTCCAGACCGCGTGCCAGCAGGTAATGGGAAACCGACAGCTCCACCAGATTCACCGGCAGGCCTTTGATGTCTTTCAGGCTTTTTCCTTCTTTCAGAATCACGGCATCGTTGCCGTTGGAGAAGTCACCGACGATTAAGGCGGTGGTGTCGACGCCGCTGGCGGCCGGAATGGTCAGGGCATCCATATTGGTCATTACGCAGGCGTCGAATTCACCGGCGGTAAACTGGTTGATGGATTCAACGTAATCGTTGATCTGCACCACTTCGATTTCGATGCCGTATTTATCGGCCCATTTTTTTACGATGCCGGCTTTGTCGGTGTAATCCCACGGCATCCAGCCAACATAGATAGACCAGGCCAGACGGAAACTGTCTTTGGCCTGAGCGTGTAATGGGGTCAGGGCGGCCAGGGTGACCAGGCTGGCGGTGAGCAGACGTTTTAACGGCTTCATAGGACTTCCTCTTTGATATCCACATAAATCAGACGGCAGGAGAACTCAGCGCGAAACGGCCAGATGCTGGCATTCGCGTGTGGGTCTCCCGGGCTTTTGTCCCGCCGTGTAACCTGCGCTGTGAATACGCTGAGGTCGGTTGCTCTCGGACCAGACGTTCTTTTTCAGCAAAGAACCGGAACCCTAGCCACCTATTTCTGTGAATCCCAACCGGATTCGGTTGCCGAGTATCTCCTGTTACTGATCAGTGTTCAGCAAGGGCTGTACCAGTTTTGCCGGAGCCTGAAAATTGCGGCATCCGGCAGGCTGGCGAGTGTTAAGTTGCTGATTTTGCTGTCAGTTGCACCCCAAAAGGGTGCACAGATGATTAGCTGAACAGATGGTCGCTGCATTCTGGGGCGCTTATTCGGTTTCTGCTTTATATACCGCCTTGCTGCTAGTGCTGCCCTTTATTCGGTTTCTGTTGTGTGTGCCGCTTTGCAGCCGGTGTCGGTGTTTGCCAGTAAACGGGCGAGAGCGCGGGTCGCGGGGCCGGCGCTTTCTTCATGGGCCATTACCAGATAGAGATCGACGTAGCGCCGCGCATCCTGAGCAAAGGGAATCACCTGCAAGGCACCGCTTTTCAGGTCGTCGGCAATCAGCAGCTCCGGCAGCCAGGCAAAGCCCAGACCGCGGCGGACAATATTTACCCTGGTGCTGGTATGGGTAACGGTCCAGCGCTGATGAGCGCCGAGCCAGCCACCTTCGCTGCGGCGTTTGCGGCTGCTGTCGCGCAGCACCACCTGCCGGTGTGCGGTGAGATCATCGTAGGTGGCCTCGCGCCCCAGATGCTGCAACGGATGCTGCGGGCTGGTGACCGGCAGAAAGCAGGAGCGGTGTACGTGCTCACCGTTCCAGCCGCTGGGCAGTTGCGGGGTAATCAGAATATCGATGCTGTCTTCGAGCAGCATTTCGTTACCGCCGCTGAGTACAAACTCTTCCAGCTCCAGGCGGGTATCGGGGTACTCGGCCGAGAAGGCTTCAAACACATCAAACAGCACATCGTTGGGGTAAATGGTGTCGATGGCCGCACGCACAACAGGCTCGACGCCCTGATTAAGCGAGCTGGCAACCTGATCGATATTCTCTGCCTGATCGAGCAGCTGTTCGGCACGTTGTAACAGAATACGGCCGTGTTCGGTCAGTACCGCTTTGCGCCCTTCCACTTCCAGCAGTTGTACGCCCAGTTGCTCCTGCAGCTTGTGCACACCATAGCTGATGGTTGACTGACTCTTGAAGATGGCCTCAGCCGCCTGAGCGTAGCCGCCATGGTCGACCACCGCTTTAAACATGCGCCACTGTTCGAGGGTTGTTTTCATTGGAATGCCTTTTCGTAAATATCGAAAGCTATACGTTAAATTATGAGATTTTTAATCGAATAAAGCGAACTTAAACTGCACTCATTGCTTAACAGCCCTAACACCACAACCAATACCCGAACCGATACCCGATTTAAGGATGCCGCCATGAACGTATTTGATGCCCTGAGCCAGCGTACTTCTGTGAACTACTTTGATACCGAACGTGCCATCAGCACGGCGGAAGTCCTGGAGCTGCTGGATTA
>NZ_DDCJ01000119.1:3921-4843 GCF_002335285.1 Thalassolituus sp. UBA2009 | reverse complement strand
CCAACGGCCTTTAACATTCAGCATACCCGCTATCTGGTGGTGACCGATCAGGCGGCGAAAGAAACCTTAAAAGACATCGCCTACGGTCAGCAGAAAGTGGCCGATGCCCCGGTGGTTATTCTGGTGCTGGCCGACGAGCAGGGTCATGAACGTATGCCGGATATCGCCCAGCGCGGCGTCGATGCCGGTATCTATAACGAAGGCGTGCGCGACTACTTTGTCAGCGCAGTAAACGGTGCCTACGGCGATAACAAAGCCGCAGCCCACGATGAAGCACTGCGCTCGGCCAGTATGGCGACCATGAACCTGATGACGGCTGCGGCTGGCAAGGGTATGGCCACCGGGCCGATGATCGGCTTCGATACTGCAAAAGCGAAAGAAGTGTTCAACATCGGCGAACGCTACAGCGTTGCCATGATGGTGACCCTGGGTTACGCCAAAGAAGGTAACTGGCCACGTAAGCCACGTCTGGCGGCGAGCGAAGTGACGGTGCTGGATGGTCGTCCGGGTAAGCTGCACGATCTGAGTAATTAATTGCTAAACAAGTTGGGAAAAGCGGACCGGAAATAAAGCGGGCAGAGCGCCCGCTTCAGCGTTTCAGCCAGCGCCGCAGAGCACTCCAGCGGTTGGCCAGCAGCGCCAGCAGAATCAGGGTGCAGCCGAGAATCTGCGCCGTTTCCATCCGCTCGGTAAACCAGAAGGCGGCGATGATGGCGGTCCAGACCGGCTCCAGCACCATNNAACTGGCCACGTAAGCCGCGTCTGGCGGCAAGCGAAGTCTCTGTGCTGGATGGCCGTCCGGGCAAGCTGCACGATCTGAGTAACTGATTAAACGCCGGGTAGGGGTGTTGCTATTTACTTAAGCAATCATGAAACGTCGATTGCACGTGAGTAGCCGAAGCGGGGCAAGCCCCTGCGCCCC
>NZ_DDCJ01000119.1:0-3829 GCF_002335285.1 Thalassolituus sp. UBA2009 | reverse complement strand
GGTCCAGACCGGCTCCAGCACCATAATCACTGCGGCATGGCTGGGGGACGCCAGACCCTGAGCATAGGTCTGCAGCAGAAAGCGGGCGGCGGTGCCGACGGTCACGCTCAGAATCAGCCACAGCCACATGGTTGGGGTAAAAGTATCGGGCCAGTCTTCAAACATGGCCGACAGGGTAAAAGATACAACGCCGACCAGCACCAGCTGGATAGCGCTCAGGGCCAGTGCCGAAATACGCGCCGCGGCACGGCCGTTGAGAATAAAGGTGAGTGACAAAAGCAGGGCGGCGGCAAAGAAAAACAGCTGGCCGGGGTCAGGGTTAAAGCCATGACGTAACGACAGCAGTGCCAGACCGCCGATGGCCAGCGGCAGGGCAACCCAGATGCTTTTCGCCGGACGCTCGCGGAACAGCAGCCAGCTGATAAAAGGCACCAGCACCACCGCCAGGCTGGTAATAAAGGCACCTTCGCCGAGGGTGTGAGCATTAAACAGCCCCATGATCCAGAAGCTCATGGCGGCACCGAAAAACAGTCCGACCAATGCCGAAGCGCGCCATTCGTGTGGCTGTAAGGCCGCCAGCGCACGGCGGCCGGGAATCGCCAGCAGCAGACCGGCGGCGCTAAAGCGGCAGGCCATAAACAGCAGCGGCGGAAATTCGTTTAACGCCTCTTTGGAAAACATCCAGCTGACCGCAGCCAGCAGGGTAACGCCAAGCAGAATCAGGTCGGCGCGCAACAGCTGGGCGTGATGCTGATCGTCTGTGGATACGGATTCGGAAGTTGAAGACACAATAAACCACTGGCCCGCAGGGCAGTAACGCAGACCGGTAAGCACCGGGTGCAGTGAAAAAGGCGTAGCAAAAAAAGCGCAGCAGTATTTCACAGCCTCCCGTGGAAGTCTGTGGGGGTTTTACTGTTGCATTGAAAAAGAGCGTTGCATAGTCCGGATTAATGAAGAGTTTTGTCAATAATTTTTGTGAAGCGTTTTAAAGAGGAGATCAGCACATGTTAATCTTACGCGCAGCCAATGAACGCGGCCGGGCCAATTTTGGCTGGCTGAACAGCTCGCATACGTTTTCTTTTGGCCAGTATTACGACCCCAAACATATGGGGGTGTCTGCTTTACGGGTAATCAACGATGACCGGGTTGTCCCGGGCGCAGGTTTCGATACCCACGGCCACCGCAATATGGAAATTATCAGCTATGTGCTGGACGGCACCATTGCCCACCGTGACTCGATGGGCAACGTTGAGCATTTGCCGGCCGGTGAGTTTCAGCTGATGTCGGCGGGCAGCGGTGTGATGCACAGCGAATTTAATCCGGCGACAGACCAGCCGCTGCATTTTCTGCAGATCTGGATTCAGCCCAATGAGCAGAATACCGAACCGGGCTATCAGCAGAAGCGCTTTCCCCGCCAGCAGGCCATTCAGCCGGTGATTACGCCGGACGGACGCGACGGCACGCTGAGTATCCGCCAGGACGCGCAGCTGCTGCACGTGCGCCTGACCGCAGAAAGCGCAGAGCAGTTACTGAATCCGGCGCGTCGCTATTATGTGCATGCCATTAACGGCCCGCTGCAACTGCAGGCCGGCGATAACACGCTGATATTAAATGCCGGTGACGGCGTGAGTATCAGCAATGAACAGGCGCTGACCTTCAGTGCCGACAGCAAGGCGGAGGCCCTGTTGTTTGATTTACCTTAAGCAGGCAACGCCTGCTGCCGGAGCCGGATATGAGGGTACAGAGACGGCTCCGTCTGACGGAATAGTTTTGTGGATCTGACCTTTGTTGCGATTGCCGTACTCGGCGTGTTGTTAACCGGCATTGCCAAATCCGGTTTTGGTGGTGGTATCGGCGTGGTGGCGGTGCCAATGATGGCGCCTTTTATCGGTGGCGAGCAGGCCATCGGTATTCTGCTGCCGATTCTGCTGCTGATGGACATCATGACCCTGCGTGTCTATCGCCGTTACCTGTCGTTTGCACTGGTGAAGCCCCTGCTGCCCGGTATTCTGCTGGGCATCACGGCGGGCACCTTATTATTAGGCGTTGTCAGCGAACGTGGCGTACAGGCGCTGATTGGTCTGATCGGTTTCTGGGTACTGGCGCAGAAGCGCTGGCCCTGGCTGGCCGGCCGGCGCATGGCGGCAGCCAGTGAAGAACAACCGGCGCAGGCATCGGCGTTGCAGGGTGGTTTACTGGGCAGTATCGCCGGTCTGGGCAGTACCCTGGCCCATGCCGGTGCGGCACCGCTGCAGGCGTATTTTTTACTGGGTAAGCTCAATAAGGAATCGTTTTTGGCGCAGATCACCCTCGCGATCGGTCTGATGAATGCGATCAAGCTGCTGCCTTACGGCATGCTGGGGCTGCTGAATTTTGATATCGGCTGGTTAACCGTGATTCTGGTGCCGGTGGCCTTTGCCGGTGTCTATCTTGGTCGCTGGTTAAGCAAACGCATGGACGGCGATGTGTTTTTTAAAGTGATGATGTGGCTGCTGGCGGGTAACTCAGCCTGGCTGCTGGGACAGGCTGTTATTGGCTGATGCTTGTTATACCGGCCGTGCTGCAGCGCTGTGCAGCACGGCGCGCGGCAGGAATTAATCCAGACGGATTTCCACCATCAGGTCATTGGAAATAGCTTCCAGTGCACTGGCCAGAATATCGGTATCAAAACTGTGTGGTACACGCAGCAGGGCTTCGGCGCGGAACAGTGGCACCGCAGACATTTCGGCGGTGCCGCAGTCGGTGGTTAATTCCAGTACGTTCACGCCCATTTTTGCCAGCGCCTGAGATACTTCTTTAACAATACCCGGACGGTCATTGCCGACCAGATTCAGGGTCAGGTCGAGGCTGTCGTTTTCTTCGCTGTCGCTGCCGGTTTCGGCGTTTACCAGAATACCGCGTGAGCTGAGCGAACTTAATTCGGCAATCAGGCTGTTGCTTTGTTCGGCCGGAATAGATACCCGCAAAATCCCGGCAAATTTTCCTGCCATATGTGCCATACGGCTTTCCAGCCAGTTACCGCCATTACGGGCGATGGTGGCTGACAGTTGTTCAACAATTCCGGGTTTGTCGTCGGCAATAACGGTTAATACAAGAAAGTTTGCCATTGCTTTTCCTTATGTTTTTTCTGCAATCAGATTGTCGCTCTGACACTAACACAGCTTTATGCGATTTACCGCACGTACTGTGCTGGTCAAATTCCTGCCGACTGATCGTTGTTCCCCAGCGGTTGATACAGTAGCCTTGAAGCCCCTTTAATTACCTGAGAATCAGGACACCGTTATGGATACTAACTTCCCGCGCATTAAGCGCCTGCCTCCTTATGTCTTCAATGTGATCGGCGAAATGAAGATGGCGGCACGAGCGGCGGGGGAGGACATCGTCGATATGTCGATGGGTAACCCGGATCAGGACACGCCAAAACACATTGTTGATAAGCTGGTGGAAACCGCCAGCCGTGGTGGTACCCATCGTTACAGCCAGTCGAAGGGTATTCCGCGTCTGCGCCGCGCCATGGCGAGCTGGTACAAGCGCAAATTCAATGTTGATCTCGATCCGGAAACCGAGGTGATTACCACCATCGGCTCGAAGGAAGGTCTGGCGCATCTGGCGCTGGCCACTCTGGGTCCGGGCGATAACGTGCTGGTGCCGAATCCGTCTTACCCGATTCACCCTTATGGTTTTGTTATTGCCGGCGCCGATATCCGCCATGTGCCGATGACGCCGGATGTGAATTTCTTTGAGGAGCTGGAAAAAGCCATCAAAAACACCTGGCCACGGCCGAAGATGCTGGTGCTGAATTTTCCCAGCAACCCGACCGCCGAGTGTG
>NZ_DDCJ01000148.1:0-16762 GCF_002335285.1 Thalassolituus sp. UBA2009 | reverse complement strand
TTCGAGTGGTTTGTCGGCGATGCCGCCCCGGCGCAGTATCCCTTTATGCCGAAACTGATGTTCCCGATGCTGGCCGGTGCCGGCAAGCTGGGCGAAGGCATTCTGGCGCCGAAAGACAGCTCCGGCTACGAAGGCGCCAACGACGTGCCTTACGCGCTGGACAATATCGACGTGCGCTTTATCCACAGCGAACCCGGCGTACCCGTTGGTTACTGGCGCTCGGTGGGCTTCTCGCACAATGGCTTTGTGACCGAGAGCTTTATCGACGAACTGGCCCACCAGCAGAAGCAGGACCCGCTGAATTTCCGCCTTGAGCTGCTGGCGCAGCATCCGCGCGCGCAAAGCCTGCTGCGCCGGGTGGCGCAACTGGCCGACTGGGGCCGGCCGCTGCCGGGCTGCCATCAGGGCGTGGCGATTCATAAAAGCTTTAACACCTGGGTCGCGCAGATTGCCGATGTGCAGGTTGAGGGTAAAACCTTCAGCGTTAAACGTGTGGTCTGCGCCGTCGACTGCGGTCAGGCGGTTAACCCGGATATGATCCGCGCGCAAATGGAAGGCGGCATTAACTTTGCCCTCACCGCCGCACTGTACGGCAATATCACGCTGAAAGACGGCGCCGTACAGCAGAGCAACTTCCACGACTACGCCCTGCTGCGTATGCCGGAAGCGCCGCAGATTGTGGTCGATATTGCCGACAACCAGTACGACCCGACCGGTGTGGGTGAGCCGGGCGTGCCGCCACTGGCACCGGCGGTGGCCAATGCGCTGTTTGCCGCCACCGGCCAGCGTCTGCGTCGCCTGCCGTTGCAGCTGGCGTAAGGCTCAGGGCACTTTATGCAGCCGTCTGCTCCAGCCACTGAGCACATAGCGCGTTTCGAGCTGAATAGCGCGCCCAGCACCGATCAGCATGTACTGCACTCAGCCGCGCAATGGCTGAGTGCCGGCAGCCCGGTCTGGCTCGCCACTGTGGTTGCCACTTACGGCAGCAGCCCGCGTCCGGTGGGCTCGCTGCTGGCCTGGTCGGCCGACTTCGGTATGGCCGGTTCGCTGTCCGGTGGCTGCGTCGAAGAAGATCTGATTGCCCGGCTGCGCGCCGGTCAGGTGGATGGCAGCCAGCCACAACTGCTGCTGTTTGGTGATAATGCCGCCGAGCAGGCGCGTTATCGTCTGCCCTGTGGTGGTCATCTGCAGATATTGCTGCAGCGGCTTGGTAAAGAGGATCTGGCCGCTATTCAGCAGATGCTGGCCTGGCTGAGTTCACGCACGCCCTTTGTGCGCGAGGTGAGTTTACATGCGTCAGGGCAGCGCCTGACACTGTTGCAGCATGATGCTCCGCAAACCTGCCGGTTAACCTCTGAATACTTTATCCAGCCGTTTCAGCCGTCGTATCAGCTGTTGATTGTCGGGGCCGGCGAAGTCGCCCGTCACCTGGCGGCACTGGCACAACCGGCGGGTTTTGCCGTGACCATCTGCGATCACCGCGAGGTGTTCCTGCAGGGCTTCGACGCCCCCGGCGCCGAGCTGCGGTGCGCCATGCCCGATACCCTGATCAGCCAGCGCTTTGCCGATTCGCACAGCGCCATTGTCGCGCTGGCCCACGACCCGCGCCTCGACGATATGGCCATGCTCGATGCCTTCGACACCCGCGCGTTTTATATCGGCGCCATGGGTTCGTTGGCGACCTCCGCCAAACGCCGTGAGCGCTTAACCGGGCTGGGCGTCAGCAGCACACAGCTGCAGCGCCTGCATGCGCCCATCGGTCTGAATATCGGCAGTAAAACGCCATACGAAATTGCCCTGTCGGTGCTTGCCCACCTGCTGGCGGAACGTCCGCAGCGCGGCTAATACGGCGTATTCCCTTTGGGCCTGCTGTGGTACTGTCATCTGTCTGCACGCTGCAAAGCATAATCTGACGCTATGCCTGATCTGACACTATGCCTGATCTGACGATACCCGAACTGACAACAACGCCCGCGGATGCTCCGGTTGGGGTGATTCTGCTGGCGGCCGGTAAAAGCGAACGCTTTGGCGGTGACAAACGCCTGGCCGAAGTCAGCCTGCCGCACGGTGTTCAGCACCAACCCATGTTGCTCACCACGCTGCAGCAGATCCGCGCCAGCGGTTTACCGCTGTTTGTGGTGCTGCGCCCCGGAGATCAGCAATGGGCCGGAGAGCTTGACCGTCTCGGTGTTGACTGGGGTATCTGCCCGGAAGCGGCCCAGGGTATGGGCCACAGTCTGGCCTTTGGTGTGCACGCCACCCAGCACTGGAATGGCTGGCTGATTGCGCTGGCCGATATGCCCTTTATCCAGCCAGCCACCTATCAGCGCGTGGCCGCAGCCCTTAACCAGCACAAAATTGTACGCCCGATACTGCAGCGTACAGACACAGGTGCAGACACAGGCAAAACCTTAAACGGCCACCCGGTCGGCTTCAGCCGCAGCTACGCCTGCGCACTGACTCAGTGTCAGGGTGACGAAGGCGCCCGCCGCCTGCTGACCGACAACCCGCAGGATGTATACCTGCTGCCACTGACGGATCAAGGCATAGTGAAGGATATAGACCGGCCGCAGGATTGCTGAGCT
The DNA here is from genome assembly GCF_002335285.1 of Thalassolituus sp. UBA2009. Classification (NCBI taxonomy): domain Bacteria; kingdom Pseudomonadati; phylum Pseudomonadota; class Gammaproteobacteria; order Oceanospirillales; family Oceanospirillaceae; genus Thalassolituus; species Thalassolituus sp. UBA2009. The sequence continues at coordinate 14,177 of NZ_DDCJ01000148.1, read as the reverse complement.
GCTATCTCTGTTCTCCTATTCAACGAGCGATGGCCCACGACCTCTAGCCCCACGACCTCTAGCCCCACGACCTCTGACCCCACGACCTCTGACCCCCGATCTCAATCCCGCCTCCGCCTTCCATACGCAAAACCAATACTTTATACCTAGTCAGAAGTACTGATTTTTCTGTTATTAATACGACCTGTCTACCGGGGCTGGTAAAGGCAGGGGTGACGGCGAGCGCCGTTGTCTGACCCCTCAGATGTAAAGAGGTGCTGAGCACCCGAAGCGTAGATTTTTCAGCTAATGCGAGATCCGGCGCGCTTTGTATTTGTGTGCGCGTATTTCTGGAAGGTATTTTTGAATTGTGGAAAATCTTTCGGTCTGGGCAATGAGTTACACGGGGGTTCTCGAATGATTCTCCCGGAATGAATGCGCATGCACATTAAAAAACTGTTGTACGGCTTCATCCAATATTCGAGTAAGGACAAAATATGAATAAAGAAATTGAGAATTTGTGTATTGCATTGGAATCATTGGCCGGAGCAGTGGAAAAGGGGTGGAGCGATAATCGCTCTCTGAATGAAGCCTTTGGTTGGCATCACCCAGCCATTGATCGTACTGAGCTAGCATATATTCCACTTTCTTTATCAAAGCGTATTCGAAAAGCTGATTTGAATATTGATGACGAAGATCTTCTTGAAATACTGGAAAAAGTTCCAGCAAAGCTAGAACGTATAAAAAGTTCGACTCTGCCTTATTTTTACAATGGCAATGGACAACAGGCAATCCCAGCTTACATTAGTACATTAGAGTGGATTTCTAGTTTAATCGAACCAGAGCTAACATGGGTTATACATAATGACCCTAGTGTTTTACCTCCAGCCATTTCGAGAAAACTTAAAGGATTATCTGCAAAAATTAATGAAATAGAGGTTGACCAAGATAAGCTCACCAAGCAAATTCAAATCATTAATGACGCTACAGAAACTGCAGAATCACTTCCTGCAGATTTACAAGATTTAAAAGAGGCTCGAAAAAAAGTCGAATCTATTGGTTCTGAAGCGATTAAAACAGCAACTAAAATATCAACCGCAAAAGAAAATGTTGATAGTTTACTTAGCGCTATTAAATCCAATAAAGAAGAGTCCGACAAACTGGTTGAAAACTGCGAAGATTCCTATCGTATTACGACCAGCAAGGGGCTTGCTGGTGCTTTTGATCAAAGGGCGAGTCAACTTTCTAAATCCATGTGGGTATGGGTTTTTGGTCTGTTGGGTGCACTTGTATCAGCTTGGTTTATCGGTTCCGGCAGAGTGGAAGCCTTAACTTTTGCTTTATCTGTTCCAGATCCCAAATTGGGTCTTGTATTTGGTCATATATTTTTGTCAATTGTAAGTCTAGGCGCCCCATTATGGTTCGCATGGTTATCGACTAAACAAATAGGTCAAAGATTTAAGTTGGCCGAAGATTATGGTTATAAAGCTTCTGTTGCAAAAGCATATGAAGGTTATAGAAAAGAAGCCGCGAGGATAGATGAAGATCTTGAAGCCAGACTCTTTGAATCTGCTTTATCAAGAGTAGAAGAAGCACCTTTACGACTTGTTGAAGATGGAGGTCATGGAAGTCCTTGGCACGAGCTGGCAAACTCAAACTCTTTCAAGGAAGCATTAAAAAACATTCCTGAATTCAGAGACAGAGTGTTTGAATTGGCTAATTCGGCAATTGATAGAAATAAACGAAAACCAGACCTTCATGCTGTTAACGAAGCCAAGCCCGTACAACAAGGGCAGTCAGCGGATTCGTAGACTCGCCGCTGCTGCAAGAGGTATGCGTAAAGGGATTGAACGTGCCAAGCATCGAATCTGAAAGTTTTTCCAAAAGAATGAGAGCAGCGGTAAATCTGAGCTGGATTATTTTCTCTCGAAAAGTTGGAAATAGGCTTATACCAATAAATAAAGAAGCTTCAATGCAGCTTCAGTACGCTTACGTCCTTCAGCAACTATTACCTCTGATCATATTTCATGAAAATGAGAAATTTGAAATTGAGTTAGAAACTGGCGTTCAGGTAAATGGGCGTAGCCGTGAAATTGATTTACTCTTTAAGGGTGAGCTGGGAGATAAAAAACATTCTATAGCAATAGAAATGAAATGCTATCGCACATTAGCTTCTTCTGGTGGAACCCGGGGCGCTACAGATATTTTTATGAAAGATTTGCACGAAGATTTTTATCTTCTAGAGCAATACGTTTCATCTGAAATAGCTCAGGAAGGCGTATCTCTGGTAATGAATGATTTACCAAGACTAGTGAATCCAAAGAATAAAAACGCCAAGTGCTGTGATTATGACATTTCTAATGGCGCAAGCTTTGGCCCAATAATCCTCACTACGCCCATCGGTGGTAAATCAGTGAGCATTACTCTTAGAAAATCATACACCCTAAGCTGGATGAAATACGGAGATTTTTGGTTCATGGAGGCTCAAGGTGTTCACACATAGCAAGCTGCTTCTTGGGACAAATTTCCCACAGAGTGCGGCGTTATTCAGTTAATTCAAGGAGATAATTATGCTTGACGGGTTTTCCACAACATATGTTAAGGCTATAGATGATCTTGCCCTCAAGGTGTGCATTCCAGGTCTAATATGCTCGATATTTGTGGAGGTAGGGCCCTGGTACTTTTCAGGAGAATCAGCAGGAATTTTTAAAATATATTTCTTCAGCTTAGCTATCGCCATGATCGTTCTTACCTTGGGATTTTTCGCTTACATCGAAGTTAGCATCAGGCTTTTTGATGGCCATAACATAGCTCCATTTATTGGTGTAGCTATTATGCCTCTAGGCTTTGCTGGCTTTTTTCCTGAGTACTTTAAACCATTTGAAATCCCATACACAAAAGTAACTGGATTTGCTATTTTGGCCTGGTCATTATTGCTAGTCAAAGATATGTCACACGCCAATAATGATTCATAAAAAAGCAAGGCAAAACCGCACAGCGAGCTGTTCTGTACTCACTCATACCTCTCTTTCCCGTGCTGGTAGGATTTACGTGATTAACCTAAATTTTAGGCAAAAATGAGAAAAATTAAATGATAATTATGGATAGCGATGAGTATAGGGCTTGGCATGAAGTTGGGCATGCAACGATTTGTCTGCACCTAGGTGGCGATCTAGAGCGCATCGAATTTCTAAATGATAATTTGCAAGGCTTTGCTGTAGCTCGTGGCTGCTATGTCACCCCAGAAACAGAAAGAAATGTTGCTTGTGGTGGGATTGCCGCAGAAATATTGTTATTTCAAAATGGCTTAATTGATGGGGTCGATGTAAATAATCCTGATGTCGTCGCGGAATTAAGTGCTCGCATTTTTAGTAATGCCTGGAAAGATAACCAGGATTTTATTGGTCGAAAAGTTACAGAGAACAATGACTTTACCAAGGAAGAAAAGCAAGAATTTATGAATTTCGCTATAGCGCACGTTTTGCCTGTATTTCATAAGTACTTCGAGAGGATGCAGCGCGTAGTTAGAGAACTACTGATATTTCGAAGCATCGACGGATCGAAAGTGAGAGAGATCCTTGGAATCAATGTATTTCGGTAATTCTGTGCCAATAAAACGCCATATCACAAGCTGCTCAAGAACCGACGTGATCTTGTCCCATTTGAACAGACACCAACGTCAAACTGACCAGGTGTCCAACGCTCCAATTTAAACAGCCAGGTACGATCCGGCAGTATTTAAATAGGTTTAAAGTTCAGGCACCCGAACCTGCCAGAGTATCTCTGGCACTTCCTTACACCTTATCTGGCAGCTCACCAGGCAACTCCCATGACACCTTTCTGTCACCAGCCCTAAGGCCGGTTCCGCTGCTGCCACGCCCGTGGCGATATTCCCGTCCAGCGGCGGAAATGCCGGCTGAATACCGCTACCTCGGCATAGCCCAGCTGCAGCGCCAGTTCGGTGATGGTCTGGGCGCCGTAACGCAGTTGCTGCTCGGCCAGACTCTGGCGCACCTGCTGTAATAAGCCACGGTAACTCTCACCATTCTGCTGCAGCCGGCTTTGCAGTGTGCGTTCATGCATGCCCAGCGCCGTCGCTACCCGTTCGATACAGCATTCGCCGGTGGGCAGCAGGCGGCCAATGATGTCCCGTGCCTGATCGGCCAGATTGCCGGGATAACGGCTTTGCAGATAGTGCAGATGCTCCTGCAGATGGCGGTTCAGTGCTTCTTCATCCTGATGATTGCGGCTCGCCAGCTGGCTGCTTTTCAGCACCACACCGTCGAAAGATTCGGCAAAACGCAGCGCTGGCAGTGTACTGCTGCGTGCATCTGTGCCCTGCCCGGCCGGAGCAGGCTGACGCAGGTGCAGCGTCAGGGCGGTGCTGCTGATATTGAGCAGGCTGCAGACAAACATCGCCAGCTGCGCCACGCTCAGCTGCATCAGTTGCTGCATTCCATGAGGGGACTGCACGTTGATTGACAGCGCCAGCCGCACCTGCTCGCCCTGCGGCTGCACCTCCAGCGCCACGCCCGCCGCATGCAGATACAGATTCTGATTCACCCGCGCCAATGCTTCGGCCACCGTCGCCTCGCGCGATACCAGCATCGGCAGATCGCCGAGCACATGCAGCGTCTGCCGCTGGGCCAGCACAACGCCAAACAGCGGCTGGGCACAGCGCTGGGCGGCTATTTCCAGTAATCCGGCCAGGCGCGGATAGGCGATATAGGTATTCGGATCGCGGAACTGCGCCTGACGCAGGCCTGCCTGCTGCATCAGTTCTATCGGGTTTTGTCCGTATTCCAGCACCAGTTGCTCGAACTGGGCGGCTGCACCACTGCGTACCAGATACATCCTCAGACCTTCCGCTATTCCACTATCAATACTCGCAATATATCAACTTAAGCTCGTAAAAGGTCAAGAACCTGTGCAATTAACCACCTACATTGGTGCTTAACAACAATAACAAGCAAGGTAAAACGTATGCGCTTAACAGGTAAAACCGCGGTAGTCACCGGCGCCGCAGGTGGCATTGGTCAGGCCATTGTCAGCAAGTTACTGGAAGAAGGTGCACGGGTTCTGGCTGTGGATCTGTCGGCCGAAGCCCTCGGTGTTTTTAAAAATCTGAATACCGACCGCGTACGTACGCTGGCGGTTGATGTTACCGACTACGCCCAGGTTGAAAAGATGGTACGCCATGCCGCCGAGCAGTTCGGCCGCCTGCACATTGTGATTAATAACGCCGGTATCGGCCTCGCCAAACCTCTGTTGCAGCATGATCCGAAAACCGATTTTGACCCGGTTACGCGCGTCAATCAGCACGGTGTGTATTACGGCATTCTGGCCGCCGCCCGTCAGTTTCAGGCACAGGGCAGCGATGGCGTAATTATTAATACTTCATCGGTGTACGCCAGCATCGCCTCCGAAATGACTTTTGCCTACAACGTCAGCAAGGCTGCGGTCGACATGATGACCAAATGCGCAGCGCTGGAGCTTGCAGGCCTGGGTATCCGCGTCTGTGCTGTAGCACCGGGGCGGGTGGATACGCCGATGCTGCGCCAGTACGAAGCACTGGGCCTGTGGGACCATATCCGCAAAGAGCAGATGCGTCAGACCTTTACCCAACCGGCCGAAATCGCCAACGTCGTGGCTTTTCTTGCCAGCGACGAAGCCAACTGCATTAACGGCTGCACCATCAGCGCGTCCGATGGTTTCGAAAACTTTAAATACCCCCTGCTGGATCCTGCTTAAACAATAAACAGAATCCGGAATTAACGCCCATAACCAACAATAAACATAAAACCGTGAGGTACTAACCATGGCATTACCCGACGTTATCCAGCATCAGGATTTTTTACTGACCCTGAACACCAACGAAGAAAATTTAATTAAAGATGCCCTGCCCGGCGTTGATGTATACCCGCTGTTTCTCGATCCGGAAAACGGAACCTGGGTTATCCGCGCAATATTCAAAGCCGGCGTCACCCTGCCTAAGCATTTTCATACCGGCGTAGTGCATTTTTATACCCTGAGCGGCCGCTGGAATTATCTGGAATATCCCGATCAGCCACAGACCGCCGGCAGCTATTTATATGAGCCGGGTGGTTCGATCCATACCTTCCATTGCCCGGAAGAATCCGGTGGTGCCGATGGCTTTATGGTGATTTCCGGCGCCAATATTAATTTCGATGCCGACGGTAATTTCATGAACATCATGGATGCCGGCTGGATCGAGCAGATGATTATTGCCGCCGCCAAAGCACAGGGTGTAACCCCGCGCTATATCAAACCCGGTGCGATTGCCGGTTTCAGCAACGACTGAGCAGGAACAACACTATGGCAACCATGAATGCTGTTGTAATGCAGGACGGTGCGCTGAGTGTGCAGCAGATGCCTTTGCCCGAGCCGCAGGCCGGGCAGGTACTGGTGCGCAGTCTGGCCTGTGGAATCTGTGGTTCCGATCTGCATATTACCCGCCACACCGGTGAGGTATTCGATTTTTACCGCAAGCTCGGTGTAATGCCCGATAGTCTGGATAATCATACCCCGCTGTTACTCGGCCACGAATTCTGTGCCGAAATTGTCAGCTACGGTCCGGCCACAGAAAAGAATCTGCCCGTTGGCAGCCGGGTTACCTCGGTGCCGATTCTGCTCAGCCAGAACGGCGCCGGTGTGGGCGTTACGCCGGGGTTAAGCGGTGCTTATTCAGAATATTTTATTCTCGACGAAGCTCTGCTTCTCCCAGTGCCCGATAACGTACCGGCCGAAGCCGCGGCACTGGCTGAACCGCTTGCCGTTGGTTTGCACTCGGTTAACCGCAGCAATATAGGCGCAGAAGATACTGCTTTGGTGGTCGGTTGCGGGCCTATTGGTCTGGCAGTTATTTCGGCGCTGAAATTACGTGGCATTAAAAATATTGTTGCCGCCGATTTACAGCAGGACAAACTGCAGATCGCGCAGGAGTTTGGTGCTACTGCCAGCGCCAACCCGGCACAGCAGGATGAAGTGGCTCTGGCCACAGAGATTGCCGCCGGTCAGCGTCTGGTGATTTTTGAGTGCGTCGGCCTGCACACATTAATTGATGGTTTTGTGCAGCGCGCACCGGCCAATGCCACGCTGGTTATTACCGGTGTGCATACCGCGGTGTCGGCGATTAATTATGCCTACGCCACGGTAAAAGAACTGGATATGCGCTTCTCGTATTATTACCAGCCGGAAGAATTCAGCGAATGCCTGAATACTATTGCCGAAGGCAAAGTGCCCTGGCAAAAGCTGCTGACCGGTAAGGTCGGGATGGACGGTGTGGCGCAGGCATTCCAGCAATTACTGCAGCCTAACCCGCATATCAAAGTGGTGATTGAGCCCTGGCGTAACGGTGCGCTGGAAAGCACGCACTGAGCATCTTTCCATGGCGGTGGTTTATTTTTAATAAGCCACTGCCCGCTTTAAAGGCGACTGTTAACACTAATTAAACTACCTGCTAGAGAATACCCGGTAACTGACCAATATGAGGTTCACCATCATAGTCCAGCGCGATACCGTGCTTACCACCACGCTTAACCTGATACATCGCTTCATCCGCGCAACGCAGCAGTGTGCTCATCGTTTCGCCGGATAAGCGCCGCAGACAAATGCCGATACAGGCACTGACAGCAACGGTCTTACCATTATTCAGCTGAAAAGGTTCACTGACGGATAACAGTATCCGGTTGGCATGTTCATACACCACCTGCGAACTTTTCACATCGCGCAGAATAACGACAAACTCATCACCACCTAAACGCCCGGCTGCATCATTTTCGCTGATCGAAGCCCGAAGACGACGGGCAATTTCCTGTAGTAACTCATCGCCAGCCCCATGCCCATAGCGATCATTTACCGGTTTGAAGTCATCCAGATCAATCAGCATCACCGCAGCACTTTCATTATCCGGTGCGTATTTTTTTATCTGCGCAAAAATACGCCGCAGACCATGACGGTTATTTAATCCGGTTAAAGCATCTTCGGTTGCCTGACGCTCCAGCTGGTTTTTGGCTTTTTCCAGTTCAGCGGTACGTTCCGATACCCGGCTTTCCAGTATCCGTTCCTGTTCCCGCAATGTGTCCAGCAAGGCCTGCTGAGCTTTTTCCTTTTGCCGCTTTAAATCGTTAAAACGTGCGGCAAGTGCAAACGACAGCAGCAACATTTCTGCTGCTGAACCTAACTGCATGCCATACACGGTAAAAAAATTAGACGGAATCAGGCCAGCGTTGCGCACCGATAACAATGCTGTGCCAATCAGCAATAATGCCCAGGCCGTGACAAAAATACGTGCCGCCGGTATTTTACGCCGCACCGCCGCGCCTCCGGTAACCAGCAATGTAACGGTTGTCATAATGCCCATCACTGACATTATCTGTAAGGCATGCTGAACACTGCTGATCAGTGTCAGTGCCGCCCCGGCCCACCACAGCGGAATGGCCATACCGAGAAAACGATGCCAGCGCGGAGCCAGCGTCTGCATCTGCAAAAAACTGCGGGCAAACATCATTGCCAGTGCCGTTGCCACGCTGAAGCCGGTCGGAACAATACGATCAGCCAAACCTGTCAGCGCCATATCCGGCCAGAAAATTAACGACCCTATGCCATTCATGCCGGAAGCGGCAAAGCCAAAGGTAAAGACAAAGGCCGAATATAAAATAAAGGTTTTCTGACGCAGTGCCAGAAACAGTAAAAAATTATAACAACCCAGTGCGATCAGCATGCCAAAATACAGCGCCAGAATAATGACCGTCTGGGTATTATGCAGAGAATATTCACGGGCTGATAATAAACGGGTATTAAGTGCCATTCCCGCATGGTTAACAATGCGTATATAAAGTTCGGTTTTTTCTCCCGGATTCAACTGCAGCGGGAAAGCAGGTTTACGCCCGGCTAACGGCCATTGATCAACAGGAATATAACGCCCGGCACGCAGTGTTTCGCGGCCATCTGCACGGACAATGTACAGGGTAACGTCGTCAAGATAGGCATACTCAAATTCCAGAATCCACGCCTGTGATTCCTGCAGCTGTGGCTGTATTTCAATATGCAGCCAATATGCATCATGGGTATAACCAAAATTCAGCTGACGGCGGTCACTGACGGCAGAAAACCCACCAGCACGGGCCAGAATGTCATCTAATCCTGCCTGTGCTCCCTCATCAATCAGGTAACGGCTGTGCTGATCAAGCAGAATTTCCTGATCATTGTCTGTTACCGTTAGCGCCGCCGCTGTCTGCGACAGACACAGCAGCAGAGAAAAGATGAACGCCATAACAAACGGCGGTTTATGGTTATTCAAGTATGTTCCTCATTCTTTCAGGAGACAGGCGCGCAAGATTGCCGCGCAGCCAACGATCTGCTGAAGCTCTTAATCACGGATAATAAATATCAGGCAGTATAGCCGTTACAGGATGATGAACAGGAGGACGTTAATCGGGGAGCTGTTCGTCCGCACTCAGACAGATCACTTCATCACCAACCTGAATTTTTCCGGCACGTAATATTCTGGCGCACAAACCGCCGTGCCCGAGCATCGCCGCATGACCACCGGGGCCAAGCACTTCATCCATGCGCGAACAGGGGTGGCACAATGCCGTTGCCTGAAATATGGCATCACCAATACGGAACTGCTGGTAACGTAAGGCCTGCAGGTTAATACCACTGATCATCAGGTTACGCCGTAGCAGTGCCGGATCAATGCTCTCACGTTTAAGCAGTTTTGCCACAACATCCAGATGCTCAGCATTAATCAGTGTTACCTGTCGTGCCGACCCCGGCGTTCCCTGACAACGGCGGTCGCCTTCAAGGCCGAGATCCGCAATAGCATAGGTCTGCGCCACACTCAGCAGTGCCGCTCGCCGCGCAGGGCGCAGACCAATCCAGTCAAGCCTGCCCTTCTCCAGAGCGCCGCTGAAGCGATCAAATAATGTGTGTTGACGGCTCATAAAAATCACTCACAAATTACAGGACCGAACGCGGGCATAGTACTACGTCTGCGCCGCAGCATGGATTATTCCTGCGTAAACAAAAGCCTGGCATCAATTTCATAACATAAGTTAACGGAACCCACATGGCCGGTACGGATCATACGAACTAGACTGAAAGTATCCTCTCAGTCAGGTACCGGAGACGGCTCCCAGATGTTGCGTACGTTGCTCTGTTGTTTACTGTTGCTCAGTCCGGATTCCAGCCCGCTGGCCGGGGTATCTGCAACAGCCGGCAACAGTTCACCGGATTCATTACTGAACATCGACAGCGCCGGCCAGCAAAGCATCACCGATAGCAGTCAGGGCGATGACCCACTACTGACCCACACTGGTTCACCTGCATTATTTATCCCTGATGGTTACAGCCGGACTCCGGTCTGGCAGTCATTCAATGTTTACTACCTGCCTTTATCCCCCATACGTGCCCCACCAACAGCCTGATAGCAATTTAACCTTTCAGATTTTTGCACGTTTGCTGCCCTTGAATGATCAGGAGATTACTATGCCTAAACTCACTCTTTATCCGGTTGTCAGTGTGGATGAACTGGTATATCCGGAACAGTCCCCACGCTACACACTGGAAAGCCGTGCCATGCAGTTCTTTACCGATTTTTATACCATTGAACCTCTGGTAATTGATTCCACCGTATCAGCGATTGAAGCCCGCAACACGATGATTAAAACCCATGTGCGCATGAAGCTGGTAGTGGATGAGAATGAGCACTTTGTTGGTGTTATCAGTTCGCGGGAGTTATCGGAACAGAACATTATGGCCAAAGCCGCTCAACTGCATCACAGCCGTGAGGATATTCAGGTTACCGACCTGATGATCCGCAAAAAAGATTTACTGGCACTGAATATTGATGAGGTTAACCGTGCCAGCATCAGTGATGTTGTTAACTTCCTGAAGGATAATCACCAGCAGCACTGTCTGGTGGTGGATGAGCAGATGCATCAGATCCGCGGGATTTTTTCAGCCAGCGATATCTCACGCAAACTGCAGTTGCCGATTGATATTAATGAGCAATCCAGCTTCAGTAAGGTATTTGACGCAGTCTCCTGATTCTTTGACCGTTCAGCAGACAATAAAAAACCCCGCTATGCGGGGTTTTTTATTGTTCTGCCAGGGCCTGAATCAGACATCTGCCGTTGTCAGAAGATGATTTTCATACTCTTTGCGCAGATCCACTTTGAGTAATTTACCGGTCGCAGTATGCGGCAGGGATTCAACGAAAATAATCGCATCCGGCATCCACCATTTGGCAATTTTATCGCTGAGGTAATCCATCACATCCTGTTCTGTCAGGTTGCTGCCCTCTTTACGAATGGCCAGCAGTAACGGACGCTCATCCCACTTAGGATGACGGGCGCCGATCACACAGCATTCAACCAGTTCCGGATGACCAACTGCGGCGTTTTCCAGATCGATCGAGCTGATCCATTCACCGCCGGATTTAATAACGTCTTTGGAGCGGTCAACAATGGTGAGGTAATTATCCGGACTGATGGTTGCCACATCACCGGTATCAAACCAGCCATCAACGAAATTACTGCGGTCATCATTTTTATAATAACCACTGATAATCCACGGACCACGCACCAGCAGGCGACCGAAAGTTTCACCATCGCGTGGCAATTCTTCGTTCTGGTCGTTAACAATTTTCATCTCAACACCATACACAGGACGGCCCTGTTTGGCCTGCAGCAGATAGCGCTCTTCCAGCGGCAGCTTTTCCATATGGTTGTTATGCGCGTTGACGGTACCAATCGGGCTCATCTCGGTCATGCCCCAGGCATGAATCAGGAACGCATCGTGTTTTTCCTGGAACGCACGGATCATTGACAGCGGTGCCGCAGAGCCACCAACAACAACGTTTTTAACCGATTCGAGTTTTTTACCGATGCTGTCCATATGATTCAGCAGCATCAGCCACACGGTTGGTACGCCGAGTAATAAATCCGGTTTTTCTGCATCGATCAGTTCCCACAGGGATGCGCCATCCATACCTGGTCCCGGGAATACCTGTTTGGCACCGGTAATTGCAGCAGAATACGGAGTACCCCAGGCATTAACGTGGAACATTGGAACAACCGGCAGGAAGCAGGATGTGGAAGCCAGACCCAGCGCTTCTTCACCGATGGATGCCATAGCATGAATAACCGTTGAACGGTGGCTATACACAACACCTTTCGGATTACCGGTGGTGCCGGAGGTGTAACACATACTCGCAGCACTGCGCTCATCAAACTCCGGCCAGATAAATACATCCGATTCTTTGGCCAGCAAGGTTTCATAACACTGCGCATTAGGCAGTGCTGTCTGTGGCATTTTGTCTTCATCACAGAGCACGACAAAACCTTCGACGCCGGTAATCTGGTCTTTAATACTTTCCAGCAGTGGCACAAAGGTTAAATCAACAAAAATCCAGCGGTCTTCGGCATGATTAATAATAAATGACAGCTGCTCGGCGAATAACCGCGGGTTGATTGTATGCAGCACGGCACCTGAGCCCGACACACCAAAATACAGTTCAAAATGGCGGTAACCATTCCACGCCAGCGTAGCAACACGATCACCTTGCTGAATCCCCATACGGGCTAATAAATTAGCCACTTTACGTGCACGCTGTGCGGCATCGCGCATGGTGTAACGGTGAATATCGCCTTCACAGCGACGGCTGACGATTTCGCTGCCGGGGTGGGTTTGTTCGGCATGCTCCAGCAAACCGGAAATCAGCAGCGGACGATCCATAATCTGGCCAAGCATAATTAGTCCTCGTTATTTATTTTTATCGGATATCAACATACGACACATTAAGAGGATTAGAGTAATGACTCAAGGTTCTTTCGTGTTACGAATTGTCAGGAAAATAACGATAAAACAGATGTTCATCTTTTTTCGGGCCGGTGATGTGCCAGGTCAGCTCAAAGCCATTAGCACTTTCGCGCAACTCTCCGGAATATAAGTCATTAATACAAACGTGATCTTGCGCACTTTTCCATAATCCATCAGTCGTTGGAATGAGTTCGAACAAAAAGACCGGCTCACCACGGCGTCCATGAGAGAGGACAATTCCGCTGGTTGTCTTACGCCAGATAAACCGGTTATGCATCTCAACAATCTGGCCATTCTGCAGCTGAAACTCGCCCTGCTCGATAAAATGCCGCTCATCAGCGTTGCTGTCGTCAATCTGCACCTGACCGCGCCCTTCTCCCTGCCAGCCGGTCAGCGACCGTGGCCCGGGACGGGATTCGTATGTAAAACCACCAATGGTTGCCAACCGGTTCCACAGGTGCTGGATTCGCTCCGGTGTTTGCTGCATGCTGCCGCCTTTACTGCTTCTGTATGGATGTTCGGGTATGCCAATTCTGTGGGCCGTTACCCTGCTTTGGGCCTTTTCCTTCTCGCTGATCGGGGTTTATCTGGCCGGTCAGGTTGACAGTTATTTTGCCGTATTAACCCGGGTTGTGCTCGCTTCTCTGATATTTATTCCCTGGCTTGTCAGAAATCCCGTTGCCCCGGCTCTGGCCGTGCGTTTAATGGCAATCGGCGCCGTTCAGCTGGGGTTGATGTATCTGTTTTATTACCAGTCTTTCCTGCTGCTCAGCGTACCTGAGGTGTTGGTTTTCACCATTTTTACACCGGTGTACGTGACTCTGATTTATGACCTGCTGGCGCGGCGTTTCCGCGCGGCTTATCTGTTCAGTGCAATCATTGCCATTCTTGGCGCCGCGATCATGCGCTATAACCAGCTCAGTCAGGATTTCTGGCTGGGTTTCTTTGTGGTGCAGGGCGCCAATCTCTGTTTTGCCAGCGGTCAGGTGCTGTACAAACGTCTGCTGGAAACCTGGCCTTCTTCACGGCCGCTGATTCAGCATCAGAGCTTTGGCTGGTTTTATCTGGGCGCACTGCTGGTTGTACTGCCGGCCTGGCTGCTGCTGGGCGGGGATAAATATCCGGCCAGCCCACTGCAGTGGGGCATTCTGTTATGGCTGGGGATTGTCGCTTCAGGGCTGGGGTATTTTTTCTGGAATCTGGGTGCGACCAGAGTCAGCAGCGGTCAGCTGGCGATTATGAATAATGCGCTGATTCCGGCGGGTTTGATTGTTAATCTGCTGATCTGGAACCGCGATACCGGTGTATTACGGCTGGCAGCGGGCGCTGCGGGGCTGATGCTGGGGCTGTGG
>NZ_DDCJ01000120.1:8720-18852 GCF_002335285.1 Thalassolituus sp. UBA2009 | reverse complement strand
GGTCATCACCAGGGTTTCGCCACGACTGCGGGCTTCCTCTACCAGTAATTGCAGGCTGTCTTCGTCGAAGATACCGGCACCAAGACGGTTTTCGCTGCGCAGGTCGCGGCGCAATTCTTCCGTGGTTACCGTGGCAGTACCCAGCTTGCCGACCACGATACCGGCAGCGGTATTGGCCAGTACGGTGGCTTTTTCCAGCGGTTGGCCGGCGGCCAGCGCGGCGGCCAGTACGGAGATTACGGTGTCGCCGGCACCGGTGACATCGTAAACCTCACGTGCCCGCGCCGGCAGGTGGAAAGGTTCCTGTTCGCGCTGTACCAGGGTCATGCCTTTTTCGCTGCGGGTCACCAGAATGGCCTGCAGGTCGTAATCACTGATCAGTTTCCGGGCCTTGGTAACCAGGGTGTCATCGTCGGCGGCAGGGCCGACCACGGCCTCAAACTCGCTCAGATTCGGCGTGATCAGGGTAGCGCCGCGATAGCGCTCAAAATCGGTGCCCTTGGGATCGACCAGAACCGGGACAGAAATTTTCCGCGCGGCGTTAATCAGGCCCTGCGGATTGCTCAGTGCGCCTTTGCCGTAGTCGGACAGAATCACGACGTTGGCGGCGGCCAGACGCTGACTGAAGTCGGCGTACAGATTGCTGAGATCGGTAGCGTCGAAGGCTTCTTCAAAGTCGAGGCGGATCAGCTGCTGGTGGCGGCTCATAATCCGTAATTTGGTGATGGTCGGGTGACTCGGGTGTTCAAGGAAGCTGCAGTTCACATTGGCCAGTTCGAGCATGGCGGCCAGCGCTTTGCCGTTTTCGTCGTTACCGGTAATACCCAGCAGATCGACACCGGCGCCTAAGGTGGCAATGTTCAGGGCAACGTTACCGGCACCGCCGGCGCGGTTTTCCACATCCTGAATCTTTACTACGGGAACCGGTGCCTCCGGCGAGATACGTGATGTCGGGCCCTGCCAGTAGCGGTCGAGCATTACATCGCCAAACACCAGTACGCGGGCCTGGTGAAAATCGGGAACGGTTACATCCATAGTGTTTTACACGTCTGCAGCTGTCAGAAAAATGAGCGGAGGAGTTTAACATAGAGCCCGGCAGCGGTGTGCTACTCCGTGCACACGGTCGGGGCCGTGTTTTTATGTTTCAAATTGCGCCAGCCACTGCCGCATCATCAGCCTGTGGTATGATGCCGCGCTTTGATCCGGGTTAACGGCGGGAGTTCTGTGGCGCGTTTTTTTTATTCTCTGTTGTACGCTTTCTTACTGCCTGTACTGGTATTGCGTTTGTGGTGGCGTGGCCGGCTGAATCCGGGATATCGCCAGCGTCTGCGTGAGCGCTTCGGTATTCTGCCGCATCGTCCGCCGGCCAATGGGTTATGGATACATGCAGTATCGGTAGGCGAAACCCTGGCGGCGGCACCTCTGGTTAAGTCCTTTCAGGTACGCCATCCGAATGTTCCGGTGATCGTTACCACCACAACCCCAACGGGGTCGGAGCAGGTGCAGCGTCTGTTTGGTGCCGGTGTTTACCATATGTATCTGCCTTACGACCTGCCTTGGTTCTGGCGTAACTTTCTCAATGCCCTGCGTCCCGGTTTGCTGGTGGTGATGGAAACTGAACTCTGGCCTAACCTGCTGGCCTGCTGCGAGCAGCGGCGCATTCCGGTGATGCTGGCCAATGCCCGGCTGTCAGAAAAATCAGCCCGTGGTTATGAAAAATTTGCCGCACTGACCCAACCGATGCTGCAGCGCCTGACTACGGTGGCGGTGCAGAATGCTGCCGATGGCCGGCGCTTTCTCGACCTCGGCCTGCCGCCAGAGCGGCTTGAGGTAACCGGCAGTGTGAAATTCGATATGGATGTGCCGCCAATGGTACAGGCACAGGGAGCGGCGTTGCGTGAGCAGTGGGGGGCTGAGCGTCCGGTGCTGGCGCTGGCCTCCAGCCATGCCGGTGAAGATGAGTTGCTGCTCGATCTGTATCCGCGACTGCTGGCGGCTTGTCCGCAGTTGTTGCTGTTGCTGATTCCGCGTCATCCGGAGCGCTTTGAAGCCGTAACCAATGCAGTACGCAGCCGTGGCTTGCGGGTGCAGCGCCGCAGCAGCGGCAGTGCCTCTGAGCAAACGCAGGTTTACGTGGCCGACACCATGGGCGAGATGCTGCAGCTGTTAGCCGCCGCCGATCTGGTGCTGGTTGGTGGCAGCCTGATTGCCCACGGCGGACATAATCCGATTGAACCGGCAGCGCTGGGTAAAGCCACCCTGATTGGCCCGCACCATATGAACTTCGCGGTGATCGTCGATAATCTGCAGAATGCCGGCGCGCTGGCACTGGTCAGCGATCAGGCGGATGAGTTGCTGGAGCAACTACAGAATTATCTGAGCGATGCCGACCTGCGCAGCCGTATGGGCGCTGCCGGTCAGGCCGCAGTCGATGCCAACCGCGGTGCGGTGAAGCGCCTGACCGAACTCTGTAGCGCGCACCTGAAACTGTAAGCTGAGCTGACAACAGCCAATAAAAAACCCGCCGTGGCGGGTTTTTTATTGGGCGGAATACGCAGAATTAAGCGCTGGCCAGCCAGCTGTTCAGCGTCTGGATATCGCCTTCGTTCAGGGTGCCGGCGTAGAACTTCAGGCTCAGCAGATTAATGATGTAATCGTAACGGGCGTTGGCGTAGTCACGCTGGGCGCTGAACAGGTTTTTCTGTGCGTTCAGTACTTCAACGATGTTACGGGTACCTACTTTGTAGCCGGTCTGAGTGGCTTCCAGAGCACTCTGGGCGGAGGTGATCGCCTGCTTACGGGCTTTGATATTCAGCGTATCGGTCTGTACCTGACGGAACAGGCTGCGGATATTCTGTTTAACATCGCGGCGTTGTTTTTCCAGCTGATAATCGGCCGCTGCGTAGTTCAGGGCAGACTGTTTGCTCTGACCATAGAGCGAACCACCGGCCAGCAGTGGCATTGAGATCTTCACGCCGATAGCCGTAACCGTGCTGTCGGTCGGATCATCACCAACAAAAGGTGCCTGATCGGCATCGGTGTAGCTACCGAACAGACTGACGCTTGGCAGGTGGTTGGAGCGCGCGGCATTACGCTGCAGACGAACACCGTCTTTGCTCGCTTCGGCGATCAGGACACCGGCGTACTTATCCAGGCCAGACTGTACCCAGTCAGCCGCGTTCGCTGGCTGTGGCATTTCCATCGCAACATCGGCTTTCAGCGGCGATACATCTTCAAAGCGCTGGCCGGTAAGCTGCTCCAGAGCTTCGTAGCTGATATCCAGCGCCGCTTCCTGACCCAGCAGGTTTACGTAAGACAGATCGTAACCGGCCTGAGCTTCGTGAACGTCAGTGATGGCAATCAGGCCCACTTCAAAGCGTTGCTTGGTTTGTTCCAGAGAGCGTTTTACGGCTTTCTCTTCTGCCTGAGCGGTGGACAGGTTGTCCTGGGCACGCAGAACGTTGAAATACGCCTGAGCGGTGCGTAACAGCAGTTGCTGTTCCGCCAGTTGCAGCTGCAGACCGGCCGCATCATCGCCACTGACCGCGGCCTGATAGGTGTACCAGCTGTTCAGATTAAACAGGGTCTGGGAAGCGCTGACTTCCAGGCTGCTGAGGTCATAATCTTTATCGGTTTTGACATAGCCACCGCTCACCAGATCAATGGAATCGGCTTCTGAGCTGATGCTGGTCTGGCTGTAAGAAATCTGAGCCTGGGGCAGCAGGGCACCGCGGGCAATAGTAACGTTGTAGCTGTTGGCTTCACGGATCGCACGGGCAGCGGCGATTTCCGCGTCGTTGCTGGCCGCCTGCTGGTAGATGGTGCTAAGGTCCGCCGCATTTGCAGCGCCGGATGCTAACAGTGCAATCGTCAGAGAGAGCAGTTTTTTCATAGGGGTGCCTTTCGCAGCGGGTATGAATTCGTTTGGTCCGAAGGATTCTAACAGAAAAAATCGGTTAAAAATGATGCTGATTGTTCCATAAATAAGAACACAGCGTGCAATAGCTCTGTGTGCTGTTGCAGTACAAACAGGCAATATTCTTATTCAGTAATATAGGTAGGTCAAGTATGGCGCAAAAGCCATTGCAGTATGGCCGCGACGACGTTGAAATTGCAGCGCGTGACGTGGCCTTCAAAGGATTTTTCCGCATTGAGAAAATCCGCCTGCGTCACCGCATGTTTGCCGGCGGCTGGAGCGGTTATTTTGAGCGTGAACTGTTCGAGCGTGGCGAAGCCGTCTGTGTGCTGCTGTTTGATCCACAACGTGATTGTGTGGTGCTGACGGAACAGTTCCGTATTGGTGCGCTGGCCGATGAGCACTCGCCGTGGCTGCTGGAACTGGTCGCCGGTATGGTCGAGCCGGGTGAGAGCTATGCTGAGGTGGCGCAGCGTGAAACAGAAGAAGAGGCCGGCTGCAGCTTTAACGAGCTGTTACCCATCTGTAATTACTGGGTTTCACCGGGTGGCACCAGTGAGCGGGTGCAGCTGTATTGCGCGCTGATCGACAGTGAAGGCGTCGGTGGTGTGCATGGTCTGGCGGATGAAAATGAAGATATCCGCCTGGCTGAAATGAGCACTGCTGAAGCTTATGCGGCGGTGGAAAGCGGCCGTATTAATAACGCTGCGACCATCATTGCCCTGCAGTGGCTGCATATACATCATCAGCAGCTGTTGCAGAAAAAGTAATAGTCAGGCGCCGTGTTAGCCTCATTTATTCTGATACTGGCGGCGCCTGAACGGATTCGCTAGGCTGCGCTGAGCTTGAACAAAGGTTCAGAAGATGGGCAGAGGAAAGGAGAAAGTGATTGCTTAAAAAACGTCAGCGTTATGTTCCCGATCTGCAGGAAATGGCGGCACTGTGTGAAGCCAACTACCTGCGCTTGCTCAAGCTTCTGGCAGGTGCAGAAGTCGGGGAGGAACGCGTTTTCCAGCTCAGTAATGACCGCCACAGTGCGCGGGTTCGGCTGTGTGTGGATGAAGATCACCGTTACACCACCATGGTGTCGGTAATGCAGGAAGGCATCAGCCCGGAATGGTTACAGCCACTGTCGATGCAGGTGCGGCTGTATCACGATGCCAGTATGGCTGAGGTGCTCAGTTATCAGAATCAGCAGCGCTTCGATGGCCGCTATACTTACCCCAATCCGGCGATGCGTATGCCGGACGAAAAAGTGCAACTGAATCGTTTTCTGGCGGAATGGCTGGATCACTGTTTAAAATACGGTCAGACCATTCAGCCTATCGTGCTTGCGGACCGCATATTACCTGTCAGATGAAGGTTTATTGTGAACTTCATTCCGGTTGATTTGCGCATTTGCCGATAAAGTTGGAAACTGACAAAAACAACTAGGGACAGGGGTGCAGTTTGTATTCACTGGATACGGAAAATACGCTGCGGCTGGTACAGATTACCGACACCCACCTGAATGGCCCCGAAGAGGGTCATTTGCTCGGTATGAAAACGCTGCACAGCATGCACTGTGTGCTTGATATTGTGCGTCAGGAACGTCCCGACATCGATACTATTATTGTCACCGGCGATCTGGCTCAGGATGGCAGCGTACGCGCTTATCAGCATCTGCATAATGCTCTGCAGCCCTTTGCCTGCCCGGTCTTCTGGTTTGAAGGCAATCATGATGTACCCGCCAGCATGCAGGAAGTCGCCGAAGACACAGAACACCTGCAGCGCATCGTACGCAGTAAACACTGGCAGCTGATTCTGCTGAACTCACAGGTCGAAGGTTCTGTATATGGCCGTCTGGCTCCGGATCAGCTGGAGTTGCTTGAGCGCGCCCTGAGTGAACGTCCCGATCTGCATTCTCTGGTCAGCTTTCATCATCACCCACTGCCGATGGGCAGCCGCTGGATTGACCGCATCGGTGTGAAAAATGCCGATGAGGTGCTGGCCGTTATCCGTCGTCACAGTAATGTGCGCTGTGTGCTCTGGGGGCATGTACATCAGGAAAGCGACCAGATGATTGATGGCGTGCGTTATATGTCTACGCCTTCAACCTGCGTGCAGTTTACGCCGAAGTCCGAAGAGTTCTCGGTGGATACTCTGGCGCCCGGTTACCGCTGGCTGGATCTGCATGCCGATGGCTCAATCGATACCGGCGTCAGCCGTGTTGAGGGCATTGAATTTGAAATCGATTACTCGGTAAAAGGCTACTGATTGTATTCTCCCTCTATTGGCTGTCTGTATCTGCACGGCTTTCTCAGTTCCCCGCAATCCCTGAAAGCGCAGCAACTCCTGCGTTTTTATGAAACCCATCTGACACCGCAACAACTGGTTATACCGACGCTGCCGTTTGCACCGGCCGATGCCATTGAACTGGCCCGTGCTGAGCTTAAGCGGCTGCGGCAAGACTTCGCTCAGGTGTATATCATCGGCAGTTCGCTTGGTGGGTTTTACGCTACCCATCTGGCCGAAACCGAAGGTGTGCCGGCGGTGCTGGTGAATCCGGCGGTACGGCCGTTCGATCTGTTTGAACATTATCTGGGGCCAAACACCCATTACTACAGCGGCGAAGTGCATGAGCTGACCCATGAGCATATCGGGCAGTTACGGGCGCTCGATTGTGCGCAGATTCAGCACCCTGAACGACTGTTACTGCTGTTGCAGACAGGCGACGAAACCCTCGATTACCGTCTGGCCGCAGAGCTGTACCGCAACAGTCCGGCCTGGCTGGAAGGCGGTGGCAACCACAGTTTTGAGCGCTTTATCGAACGCATGCCGATGCTGCTGGCCTTTGCTGCCCGTTTTCATTGCTGAATTATTAGAAGTGCCCCTCTGACTTCCCACTGCCTTCCCGTTATACTCCGCCGTTGATTATGGATTTCCGCTGGCAGCCAGAGGTTTGAATGTCTAAGCAATATACAGCGTCGTCGATTGAGGTTTTAAGCGGCCTGGACCCGGTACGTAAACGTCCGGGCATGTACACCGATACCACCCGTCCTAACCACCTGGCACAGGAAGTGATCGATAACTCGGTGGATGAGGCGCTGGCCGGACACGCCACGACCATTGAAGTCACGCTGCACGGCGACGGTTCTATGACCGTGCTTGATGATGGCCGTGGTATGCCAACCGATATTCACCCTGAGCATGGCGTCTCCGGGGTTGAGCTGATTCTCAGCCAGCTGCATGCCGGTGGTAAGTTCTCCAACGACAATTATCAGTTCTCCGGCGGTCTGCACGGTGTGGGTGTGTCGGTGGTTAACGCTCTGTCGCAGGTGCTGGAAGTCACCATCTGGCGTGATGGCCAGGTACACCGCATTGGCTTCAAAGATGGTTACAAAGCTCTCGACCTGCAGGTGGTGGAAACCTGTGCGAAGAAGAAAACCGGCACCAGTGTACGTTTCCTGCCGGACCCTAAGTATTTCGATTCTCCGCGTTTTTCGGTGCCGCGTTTAAAACACGTGCTGCGCGCCAAAGCGGTTTTGTGTCCGGGCCTGCGTATTAAATTCAATGCGCCGAACGCCGAAGACAGTGCCGAGTGGTATTACGAAGACGGCCTGAAAGATTATCTGAAAGTTCACAGCACCGGTTACGAAGTGCTGCCGGCCGAGCCGTTTGTCGGTTCCATGACCGGCACCACCGAAGGCGTTGACTGGGCTGTACACTGGCAGCCGGAAGGCGGCGAACTGCTGCAGGAAAGCTACGTTAACCTGATTCCTACCGCTCAGGGCGGTACCCACGTGAATGGTTTCCGCTCCGGTCTGCTGGATGCGCTGCGCGAGTTCTGTGAATTCCGTAACCTGCTGCCACGCGGCATCAAACTGACTCCGGACGATCTGTGGGAGCGTTGCTCTTACGTGCTGTCGGCCAAGCTTGCTGATCCGCAGTTTGCCGGCCAGACCAAAGAGCGTCTGTCGTCGCGTGAGGCATCGGCCTTTATTTCCGGTGTGGTGAAAGATGCTTTCGCTCTGTGGCTGAACGAGCATACCGGCGAAGCGGAACAGCTGGCGGAAATGGCGATTTACAGTGCTCAGACGCGGCTGCGTAAATCCAAGACCGTTGCCCGTAAGAAGATTACCCAGGGCCCGGCGCTGCCCGGCAAGCTGGCCGACTGTACCGGTCAGGACGGCGAGCGTACCGAGCTCTTTCTGGTGGAAGGGGACTCGGCCGGCGGTTCGGCCAAACAGGCCCGCGACCGTGAGTTTCAGGCCATCATGCCGCTGCGCGGTAAAATCCTGAACACCTGGGAAGTAGACTCCAACGAGATTCTGGCGTCGCAGGAAGTACACGATATTGCGGTCGCACTGGGCATTGATCCGGGCTCGGATGATTTATCCGGCCTGCGTTATGGCAAGATCTGTATTCTCGCCGATGCCGACTCCGACGGCCTGCATATTGCTACTCTGTTGTGTGCGCTGTTTGTCCGCCACTTCCGCAAGCTGGTGGCCGAAGGGCATGTGTATGTCGCTATGCCGCCGTTGTATCGTATCGATATCGGCAAAGACGTTTACTACGCCCTTGATGAAGGTGAGAAGCAGGGCGTACTGGAGCGTATCAAAGCGGAAAACAAACGCGGTAAAGTGAACGTACAGCGCTTTAAAGGTCTGGGTGAAATGAACCCGCTGCAGCTGCGCGAAACCACGATGGACCCGAACACCCGTCGTCTGGTGCAACTGGGTCTGGAGCCGGGTGATGGCACCAACGAAATGATGGACATGTTGCTGGCCAAGAAGCGTGCGGGTGACCGTAAGAGCTGGCTGGAACAGCGCGGCAACGAAGCCGAAATCGCCTGACGCTGACACTGCGGACAGTGATGTCCCGGGTCTCAGGTATTTGTTAACAGAGGGGGCAAGACAATGATGATCTGCCGGCATCTGCTGTTGCTGCTTATGCTCCCTCTGTTTTCTGTTTTTGCTGCAGAGTCTGATTCTGCCGGGCGATCTGTTCCGGCTCAGGTTCTGCTGCTGTTATCGTATGAGCCGTTATTTCCTGCTGCCGACAACATTGTTAACACGGTTCAGCATGCACTTAACCGTAATCCCCGGCATGATATAACCCTGCATGTTGAATTTATGGACTCCGATCTGCAGGCGACGGAGGAATACTTCCACGCCTATGCACAACTCTTACGTGCCAAGCAGCAGCAGGGAGAGCGTTACGATCTGGTGATTGTTGCCGGTGACGGAGCTTTAAAACTGGTTGCTGCGGAAGGGCGTGAGGTCGTGGGACAGGCGCCGGTGGTTTTTCTCGGTGTCAGCGACAGCGAACTGATCCGTCATGTACAGAGTCAGGGCGGTTATACCGGCATCTACGATGCGCTGCCTGTCTACGAATTTATGGCGCTGATGCGCTACCTCTATCCGGGATTCCAGCAATTACACGTTATCAATGATGGCCTGCCACGCAGCGCGCAACGTTTGTTGCAGTTGCAGCAGGCGGCAGACAGCCTGAGTCAGAAGCTGGTCGTACACTCGCTGGCAACGCTGAGCTGGCAGCAGCTGGCGGATGAGCTGTCTGAACTGCGCGGCGAACCCTTATTGCTGCTGTCGGCTTATCAGGATGCCGATAAACAGGTTAAACCCCTGCAAAAATCCAATCTGTTTATCAGCAACCATTCCGGCTCACCACTCTGGTCGCTGTCGCCTTTTGGTATTGGTGATGGCCTGTTGGGCGGTGTCGTAACCGATATGACAGACAGTGCCGGGCAGGCTGCAGATATGGCATTACGGATTCTGGCCGGAGAAAATCCGGACCGTATAGCGGTAGACTGGCACCCTGCCAATCTGACTCTGATCGATGCCGAACTGGCTGCCCGGGCAGGTTTTGATCATGATGACTTTCCGCAAAAAACTACTTTTGTTCATGAGCCGCCGGGCTTCTGGCAGAACTATCGCAATCTCTTTTTATTGCTGTTGTCAGTAACGGTATTTTTTACCTCAATCGGATTATTTATCTGGTCGGAGATTCGCCGGCGCAAATTCAGTGATCAGCAACTGGATGACCGCACTGAACTTATCAAAAATATCCTCGACTCAATTCCGGACATTATTTTCTATAAAGACCGTAATGGCATTTATGTTTTCTGCAATAAACAGTTTGTGAATCTGATGGGTAAAGATCCGGTCGGGCATACAGACTTTGATGTATTTGATCAGGAAACAGCAGCCTTTTTCC
>NZ_DDCJ01000120.1:0-8466 GCF_002335285.1 Thalassolituus sp. UBA2009 | reverse complement strand
TGGCGTGGATGGCAGTGTCATGCTGCTGGAAACCCAGAAAACCCCTATTTATGACAAACGCGGACGCTGCATTGGCGTGTTTGGTTTAAGCCGCGATATTACCGAACTGAAAAAAGCCCAGCAGAATCTGGAGCATATCGCCCACCATGATGTATTAACCGGTTTGCCGAATCGTCTGTCACTGAATAAGAAACTCGAATATGCACTGAATATGGCGCGCCGCGGCGGAGAATTGCTGGCGGTAATCTTTCTTGATCTCGACCGTTTTAAAGATATTAACGACACCATCGGCCACGATATCGGTGACCTGCTGCTGAAAGATGTTGCCCATCGTCTGCATAACAATGTCCGTGATTCCGATATCTGTGCGCGTTTAGGCGGTGATGAGTTTGTTGTTGTACTCAGCCGTATCGATGGTGAGGAACGTATTCAGGAAAAATGCGATCAGCTGCTGCAGGTTATTTCGCGGCCATACAGCCTGCAGGGCCATCTGCTCAGTGTGTTTGCCAGTGCCGGTATCAGTATTTATCCGCAGCACGGTAACAGTGTGGATGAACTGATCCGTAATGCGGATGCTGCTTTGCATAAAGCCAAAGAGCTGGGACGTAACCGCAGCTTCCACTATCAGCGGGAGCTGACCGACAGCATTCATTCACGAATGTCGCTGGAGCAGGACTTACGCTCGGCGCTGGAATCGCACAGTTTTATACTGAATTACCAGCCGCAGTTCCGGGTTGGTGAAGCTATGCCGAGAAGGGTTGAAGCACTGCTGCGCTGGCCACACCCTGTTCGCGGATTGATTTCGCCGCATGATTTTATTCCGCTGGCCGAGACCAGCGGCATGATCGTGGAGCTTGGTTATTGGGTATTACGCTCGGCCTGTCAGCAGTTTTTATTCTGGCGTCAGCAGGGATTAATACTCGATAAAATTTCGGTCAACGTATCACCGATTCAGATTAACTCCAGTTTTGCCTCTACCGTTGCCGATATTCTTCAGTACCTGGATTTTGATCCGCGCTGGCTGGAGCTGGAAGTTACCGAAAGCCTGATGATGTCCGGCACTACGGAAGTCTCGCAACAAATCAGTGAATTACGGGCGATGGGCGTTGATTTTGCGATTGACGATTTCGGTACCGGCTATTCCTCGCTGAGTAAAATTAAATCCATGCCGGTAACCGTATTAAAAATTGACCAGTCGTTTGTGCGCGATATCAACGACGATATCAACGATTACGAAATTGCCCGTGCTATTGTCCTGATGGCCAAGAGTCTCGGACTTATTGTTGTCGCCGAAGGGGTAGAAAACAAAGAGCAGGAAGGAACCCTGCATCGTCTCGGCTGCGAATGGGTACAGGGCTATTATTATGCCATGCCTATGGACGGAGAAGCCTTCTATCAGCGTTACTTCGCCGAATTACAATAACAGTAATAATAAGTCTATCCTGCCCCCGCTGAATTCTTTTTCGTCATAGCGGGTATTTGTCTTTATAATCCGCGCCGGCAATAGTTCATTGCCTTTTACTTTAGGAGCAAATATGCGTTGGACAGCACTACTGGTGCTTGCCCTGACGGCTGGCTGCGCGCGTCTGGATCATGTTCAGATCGGCAGTATTGATCAGTCTCAGGGTGAATTAGTACCCGTTTCCGTACGGTTGAGTGAAACCGGTTTTGATGCAACGGCCGCTGCCGAAATTGGCCGTGTTGCCAGTCGTGGCAGAACAGCTGAAAACTTTAAGCAACTGCGCGATATTCTGGCGCTGATCAATATGGGACCGCGTACCGGTAACCCGGTTTTTGATGACGCTTATGCGCAGCGACTGCAGGAATACCTGCTGGTGGAATGCCCGAGTGGCCGCCTGACCGGTATCCGCGCCATTCGTGAAGCAAAAACAGCAGGCCCGGTGTCGGGTGAAATCGTAGGTGTCGATGCTTATTGCATCCGCTGAGAAATAAGGAAATAAAGAATATGTTTAAACGTTTTATCACCCTGGCGGTATTGATGACGGCCCTGACTGGTTGTGTAAGCCTCAACTCTGTTTCCCTGACCCAGGTACCGGCCGAGCGCAGCAACGAAATCAGCGCGACTTCCAGCAGCTGGACTTTCCTTGGTATTGCATTCAGCAACGACTTCGTTGATGAAGCCATTCTGGATCTGAAAAGCCAGTGCGCCGGCGGTAAAGTAGAAGGCATTCTGACCAAGTTTCAGCACACGGTATTTATCCCGGTTGTAATCCGCGAAGTGGTTGCCACTGGCTACTGCCACAAGGGGTAAGCAGGAATGAAAATCCGTATATTACTGCCACTGATGCTGCTGACCGGATGTACCCATTCGGTTCATATGCAGCACGTCAGCGACTTTGATGATGTACCTGCTGCAGAAAAGCGCAGCGTGGTAACGGCTGAAACTGAACAGACCGTTGTGCTGGGTTTTGTCTTTGAAACTGACTATGTCGATCAGGCAAAACAGCAGTTGATGACTCAGTGTAATGGCCGCCTGAGCGCGGTAACCACTCAGTATTCAACCAGCCACGGTTTTCTGCACTGGACCAATAAGATCCGCATGCAGGGATTGTGCAGCGAAGGCTGATGCAATAAAAAAATCCCGGCCAGCGCCGGGATTTTTTATTACTTTTTTGCGTAATTATTCTGCGTTATTTCTTACCCGGCAACGGCGTATATTCACGCTCATCCCCAGGTACTTTAGCAAAACGCTGCGCCTGCCAGTCGGCTTCGGCCTGAGCGATGCGCTCGCGGCTGTAGGCAACAAAATTCCAGCGGATATAAGGCACCTGTTCATAGCGTTCGCCACCGAGCAGCACAAAACGACTGTGGCTTTCGACCTGAATGCTTTCATCGCCATCGAGCAGAATAAAATCACCGGCGTTAAAGCTCTGGCCGCTGATATTTAACGAGCCGCTCTGAATGTATACCGCGCTTTCGTAGTTCGGGTGCGGCAGTTCAATCTGTTCTCCGGCGGCGCTGATAATATCGATAAAAAACATCGGCGAGTGAGTGCGTACCGGCGAGGTCATGCCGTAGGCTTCCCCGGCAATCAGACGCATGATGGTTTTTTCCAGATAATAATGCGGCAGCTGCTCTTTTTTCACATGCTGGAATGACGGCTCGATTTCAGCTTTTTCCGGTGGCAGCGCCAGCCAGAACTGCAGGCCATTCAGTTCGTGTTCTCGTGAGCGTACCTCCAGCGTTTCGCGTTCGGAATGCACAATGCCGCGGCCGGCGGTCATCCAGTTTACTTCGCCGGGAAAGATTTCCTGCACATTGCCCAGGCTGTCGCGGTGCAGCATGCTGCCGCTGAACAGGTAGCTCAGGGTCGACAGGCCGATATGCGGATGCGGGCGTACATTCACTCCTTCACCCGGTTTGAACAGCGCCGGCCCCATATGATCGAGGAAGATAAAGGGCCCGACCATTTTCTTCACCGCACTGGGCAGAATCCGGGTAACGCTGAAGCCGTCGAGGTCTTTTGTTTCACCATTGATCAGGCTGGCCATAACTTGCTCCTCAGTATCTGTTCAGATCGTTGATTGTCATAGGTTTAGTATATTTCTGCCGGTTGGAATGAAAATCACAAAAATAAGCCGGTATCGTTCTAATTTTTAGAATATTCTTCGCTGAACTGCCGCACAGATTGTTCTCTGTCGCCGGGTCGGTCACAATCGGCGGCATTCATTCCATCAGAACTCAGCCCTGCAGGACTTATGACGGATCAGATCAGTTACACCGATGATGGTGTCGAGCGCCAGTCGCTGAAGCAATACACCGAGAACGCTTACCTCAACTACTCCATGTACGTCATTCTCGACCGTGCGCTGCCGCACGTTGGTGATGGCCTCAAGCCGGTGCAGCGCCGCATCGTCTACGCCATGAGTGAGCTGGGGTTAAAGCATACCGCCAAATATAAGAAGTCGGCCCGTACCGTGGGTGACGTGCTGGGTAAGTACCACCCGCACGGCGACAGCGCCTGTTATGAAGCCATGGTGCTGATGGCGCAGCCGTTCTCTTACCGCTACCCGCTGGTGGATGGTCAGGGTAACTGGGGTGCGCCGGACGATCCGAAATCCTTCGCTGCCATGCGTTATACCGAGGCCAAACTGGCGCCTTACGCCGAAGTGCTGCTCAGCGAGCTGGGTCAGGGTACGGTGGAGTGGCAGCCGAACTTCGACGGCACCATGGACGAGCCGTGCACGCTGCCTGCGCGTCTGCCGAATATTCTGCTTAACGGCACCACCGGTATTGCCGTGGGTATGGCGACGGATATTCCGCCGCACAACATCCGCGAAGTGGCCAGCGCCTGTATTCACCTGCTGGATGATCCGGAGGCCAGCATCGAAGCCCTGTGCGAACACGTCACCGCGCCGGATTTCCCCACCGAAGCGGAAATCATCACGCCGCGTGAAGATCTGCGTAAGCTGTACCGCGATGGCCGTGGCAGCGTAAAAATGCGCGCGGTCTATACCGTTGAAGATGGCGATATCGTCATTACCGCACTGCCGCATCAGGTATCCGGTGCCAAGATTCTGGAGCAGATTGCCGCCCAGATGCAGGCAAAAAAACTGCCTCTGGTAACCGATCTGCGCGACGAGTCGGATCACGAAAACCCGACCCGTCTGGTGATTGTGCCCAAGTCCAACCGGGTCGATACCGATGCGGTGATGGCGCACCTGTTTGCCACCACCGATCTGGAAAAGAACTACCGCGTTAACATGAACGTGATTGGTCTGGACGGCCGCCCACAGGTGAAAAACCTGAAGCTGATGCTGAGCGAGTGGCTCAGCTACCGTACCGAAACCGTACGTCGCCGCCTGCAGTTCCGCCTCGACAAAGTACTGGCGCGTCTGCATATCCTCGAAGGTTTACTGGTCGCTTTCCTCAATATTGATGAAGTGATCGAAATCATCCGCCGTGAAGAAGAACCGAAAGCGGTGCTGATGCAGCGCTTTGGTATTTCCGATATTCAGGCTGAAGCCATCTTTGAATTAAAACTGCGTCATTTAGCCAAACTGGAAGAAATGAAAATCCGCGGTGAACAAGATGAGCTGGAAAAAGAACGCGATTATCTGGAAAAAACCCTCGGCTCTGAGCGTCGTCTGAAAACCCTGATCAAGAAAGAAATCAGTGCCGATGCCGAACAATACGGCGACGAACGCCGTTCGCCGGTGGTGGTTCGTGGTGAAGCCCGCGCCTTCAGCGAAACCGAGCTGGTATCGGCGGAAGCTGTGACTGTTGTGCTGTCACAGAAAGGCTGGGTACGTGCCGCCAAGGGCCATGACGTGGATGCTGAAAACCTGAGCTATAAAGCCGGTGACAGCTTCCTGGTCAGCGCCAAAGGTAAGTCGAACCAGAACGCGATCTTCCTCGACACCACCGGTCGCTCCTACAGTCTGCAGGCGCATACCCTGCCATCGGCGCGGGGGCAGGGCGAGCCTCTGACCGGTAAGCTCAATCCGCCGGCCGGCAGCAGCTTTATCTGCACCCTGATGGGTAAAGACGAAGAACAGTATCTGCTCAGCACCGATGCCGGTTACGGTTTCGTCGGCACCATTGCCGATATGCAGAGCAAAAACAAAGCCGGTAAAAATCTGATTACCGTGCCGGATAACGCCCGCATTCTGGCCCCGGCGAAGATCAGCGATCCGGAGAAATCCTGGATTGCGGCGGTCAGCAATGAAGGCCGTATGCTGGTGTTCCCGGCCGCCGATCTGCCACAGATGGCGCGCGGTAAAGGCAACAAGATGATCAGCATCAACAGCGCCAAAGCCGCGGCCCGCGAAGAGCTGATGGTCGGCGCGGTAGCCTTCAGTCAGGAAGACACGCTGCTGGTGTATGCCGGTAAGCGTCATCTGAAACTGAAGTTCGCCGATCTGGAGCACTATCTGGGTGAGCGTGGCCGCCGTGGTAATAAACTGCCGCGTGGCTTCCAGAATGTTGATCTGATGGAAGTGGTCAGCAAAGACGCCTGATGCTCAGCGCACACCGGTCAGCAGAGTCTGCTCTCTGACCGGTGTTGTTTTTTCCTGACCTTGCTAAACCTGATCCTGCCCCTATCCCGGTTAAAGCTGCCGCCCGCCCTGTCAAAGCTGTCGCCCGTCGCCGGCGTTGATTCTGCGGTCTGACTCCGGCACATCATTCCGTTATAATCCCGCCCGAACTTAAGCTCTGCATTACAGGAATCCCCATGTCTGCAAAAAACGTTGTTTCTGAAAGTCTGTACGACGGCTATGCCCAGTCCTTCACCGTCAGCGAAGTGTTATTTGAGGTGAAAACCGGGCACCAGCATCTGCAGATTATTGATACGCCGTTTATGGGCCGGGTAATGCTGCTGGATGGTGTGGTGCAGACCACCGAGCGTGATGAATTTATTTACCACGAAATGATGGTACACGTGCCGCTGTTTGCCCATCCGGCACCCAAGCGTGTACTGATTATCGGCGGCGGTGATGGTGGCATTCTGCGCGAAGTGTTGCGCCATAAAAATGTTGAACACGTGACCCAGGTTGAGATCGACGGCAGCGTGATCGACATGTGCAAAGAGTATTTCCCTAAGCATTCCAATGGTGCTTTCGACGACCCGCGCGCCAATATCGTGATTGCCGATGGCAAAGAGTTTGTGGCTCAGTGTCAGGATACCTTTGATGTGATTATCTCCGACTCCACCGACCCTATCGGTCCGGGTGAAGTGCTGTTCACCTCCGATTTCTACAAAGACGAAAAAACCTGTCTGAACGCCGGCGGCATTATGGTGGCGCAGAACGGTGTTCCCTTTATGCAGGGTCAGGAAGTCACCAATACTTTCCAGCGTCTGAGCAAGCTGTACAGCGATGCCAGCTTCTACGTGGCGCCGGTACCCACCTACATTGGTGGCCTGATGTCTCTGGCCTGGGCGACCGACAATGCCGAGCTGCGCAAGCAGAGCGTTGAACAGATTGCGGAGCGCGTTGCCGCTGCCGGTTTCGAAACCCGTTTCTACAATGCCGACGTACACGTGGCCGCTTTTGCGCTGCCGAACTATGTACGCGCCCTGATGAAATAAGCGCCGGTTTATATCGGCATAATCCCGTCGGCTCTGCTTTCTGCGCTGACGGGATTTCCCTTCTTTTTCTGCCTTGTTCAGGGCGTTCTGTCCGCCCGCAAACATCCCCGGCCTGAAATGCCATCTATACTCTGGGGATGACACCAGCCATCACCAGTCCGATCTCTCAGCAACAGGTTCACCAGTGGCACAGCGCGTTTCTGCAACTCAATAAAGCGCGGCTTGAGTGTACCCGCAGCCTGATGACCAGCCGCCAGCAGATCGTGCTCGATGTGCTGCCACTGCTGCTGCATCTTAATCACCAGCAACTTCCCGGTTTCATTGATCATCAGGTGCCCTGTGGCATCGCCCATTACAACGCCAGCGCGCAGCAATTGCAGAGTCTGCAGAGCATTGCCCGTGGCGTGCAGCCGCCACGCGGGTTCAGCAACCGCCAGATCACCGGTTTGTATTTAATGGGCAGTGTCGGCTCGCTGGCGCAGGCGCGCTCCAGCGATCTGGATGTCTGGCTGTGCTACGACGAGAGCCTGGATAATGGCCAGCTGAGTG
Source organism: Thalassolituus sp. UBA2009 (assembly GCF_002335285.1). Taxonomy (NCBI): domain Bacteria; kingdom Pseudomonadati; phylum Pseudomonadota; class Gammaproteobacteria; order Oceanospirillales; family Oceanospirillaceae; genus Thalassolituus; species Thalassolituus sp. UBA2009. The sequence continues at coordinate 866 of NZ_DDCJ01000120.1, read as the reverse complement.
CGCTGGGAAAAAAGTGTGAACTGATTGAGCGCTGGGCAGAAAGCCAGAACGTTGAGCTGCATTTTTTTCTGATGAATCTGAGCGATTTCCGCCGTGGCCAGAGTCAGTCGGCACAGGGCGAAGATTGCGGCAGCACCCAGCACCTGCTGTTGCTGGATGAGTTTTACCGCAGTGCGTTGTGGTTAGCCGGTTGCCAGCCGCGCTGGTGGATTATTCCCAATGAAGAAGAGCGTAATGCCGAGGCTTTCTGGCAGGGGCTGGTCCATCATCATCGTGTGCATGCTGACCACTGGCTGGATTTTGGTGCCATCCCCAGCATTCCCCCGGCCGAGTTTGTCGGTGCCGGTTTATGGCAGCTGAATAAGGGGCTGAGTGATCCGTATAAATCGCTGCTGAAACTGCTGCTGACCCGCCACTATGCCAGCCAGTATCCGCGTATCCGCCCACTGTGCTGGGACCTGAAAGATCAGGTGCATCAGGGGCTGGTGGATGTCGAAAGTAACGATGCCTACCTGCTGATGCTGACCCGGCTGACCGCACAGCTGCAGAGCGAAGGCAGTGATGTACGCATTCAGCTGGCACGGCGCGCGTTTTATTACAAAGCCAGACTCCCGATGTCGGAGCTGAGCAGCGCCCAGCAGAACAGCTGGCGTACCGGGGTGATGCGCAAACTGTGCGCCGGCTGGGGCTGGAGCGAACACGATTTTTACGAACTGGATCAGCGCCCGCAATGGTCGCCGGTACGCATTGCCCGCGAGCGTAACGCGCTGATCAGCGAGATGCTCAGCAGCTATCGATTTCTGGCCGGCTTCAGTCAGAAATACGCGCCGCGCCTGCATATCAGCAAAGGTGATCTGCAGGTGCTG
>NZ_DDCJ01000140.1:0-5955 GCF_002335285.1 Thalassolituus sp. UBA2009 | reverse complement strand
TGATACTGGCCGACGGTACCCTGGCCAGTGCAACGGCAGCTGGTACGGCCTCGCACTTTACCGCCAGCGATGCCGGGCTGGATGATTTCAGTGCCACTTATCCTGCCCGTGTGGCTTATAAACACGCGCACTCTGGTGCCAACCCGGAAAAAGACTGGGGATTGTTTGTGCTGCAGGCAGCTCAGGCCGCGATGTACGTGCTGAATCTGCCGGAGAATTTCGGCCGTGAAAATGACGCCGGTAAAAACCTGCAGGTGTTGCGCCGCAACAACACGCTGGTGATTGCCGCCAGTGTATCCAACGGTGGTGGCGCCTCGCTGCGTGCCGCAGAACTCGACAGCAGCGGCCTGATTGACGCTGTGGTGGTATCGGAACCTAATGTACAGCCAGCTCAGTCGCTGGCCGCCGGTTACAGTGTGCAGCAGGGCAGTTATCAGTGGAATCAGCTTGGCCGCAGCCTGTACGACTACACCAGCCTGCTCAGTGTGCTGCAGCCCTGCGCCAGTGTGGGTGCCGATGCTGCCGCCGTGGGCAGTGGCAGTGCTGCCCGTTGCCATGCGCTGCAGAGCGCCGGTCTGATCAGCGGTGCCAACGATGCCGAGCTGGCAGCCGATGCACAGCAGCAGCTGCGCGATTACGGCCTGGTGCCGGAACAGGATTTTACCCAGCACGCCAACAGCACCATCAAAGTGCCGCAATCCATTGCCGTTACCTACGCCAATGCTTATGGCCGCTTTGGTGTAAGCGATAATCTGTGCGACTTCTCAATGGCATTTGGACCCCTGGCGCCGACTTCCGCCACCACCACCCAGCTGGCCGACCTGTTTGCCTCAGGTAATGGTATTCCACCAACCGGCGGTATCGTGCTGATCGACAATAAAACCGGCAGCGAAGACCGCGCCGCAAGTGCCGACCAGAATCTCGCCGGACACCTGTGCCTGCGCGATCTGGCTTCAGGAGCTAACGCTGCTGATCAAACCAAAGCCCAGCGTGTAGCGGCCGGTATCGCCGAAGTAAGCGCTGACCCGCGTAAGCTGAACGTACCGACGGTCATTGTGCATGGGCGTGCCGATGCCATCATTCCGCTGAATCATTCATCGCGGCCGTACTTCGCCATTAACCAGAGTCAGGGCAGCAAAGCCAATGCTGATCTGCGCTATGTGGAAGTGCTCAATGCCCACCACCTCGACCTGCTGAATGGCCTGTTTCCGGGTTACAAAACCCGCTACGTCGGCCTGCATTATTACTTTGGCCAGGCACTCGACCAGATGTATGCCCACCTGCGTAATGGCAGCCCGCTGCCCGGTAATCAGGTGGTTGCCACGACACCACGGGCCGATGCTGCCGACCTGCTGACCACCGCCAACCTGCCAGCCATGCGGGCTGCAGACAACGTAAGCAGCGACTGCCGTATTCAGCTGGATGGCAAGACCCTCACCATCCCGGCCGGCTGCGGTAACCCGGGTGCTGTAATGAAGGCGCTGTAATGACCGCGGCAGAGCGCTGACAACCGCCGCTCTGCCGCTTGTTTTGCCGCACCAGCTCCACCTATGGAGCCGCCCGAAAAAAACGTATACAATGCGGGCACTTACGACCTGAGCCTCAAGTTGCTCATACGTAAACCGCCCGTAGCTCAGCTGGATAGAGCGCTGCCCTCCGGAGGCAGAGGTCAGAGGTTCGAATCCTCTCGGGCGGGCCACTCCCAGTAAGACTTCCCGCGATAGTAGCCACTAACCAATTTGGCTCTGAGACCAAATTGAGACCAAATTGAGACCATTCTGAGACCTCTGTTGTTTTCGATTGTTTTTTTGACCAGTCGTATTTGATATCTACCCTCCTGGTCTCAATTCCGTTGATTGCTTTACCTCCTACCTCATTGCCGATATGGTCATCGGCATAGCAAGGAGAGCGACATGGGCAGCACCCCCCTCAAAAAACGAGCAGCAACAAAGATGACTCTTTGTCCGGTCTGCTTGGAAGAAATTGGCGTAAAGAAACTAACAAACCATCTGCACAGAGTCCATTCTGCCACCCGATTCGTTAACTGTACCACCTGTTCAGAAACACCCAATGTTGGCAGCTACGTCGGACACTTGTTAAGAAATCACGCTCAGGAGTTCTGGATCGGTACGGGCGTAAAGAGCAAGCAGCTGACTCTGGTTATTGAGCGTTGGTATACACTCAAACCAGAACGAAAATCCCTCTACATTTGCTCGGCCTGTAACGCAGAAGTCCCTTATAACGAGCTGTTTCTGCATCAGAAAAAAGTCCACGGCATTGATTATCTCAACACCAAAGTCATCGGGACCATGCAGCCAGATAGGCTCGGTACTGCTGACGAGAGTCGTGTTGATGCCAACACGCTCAAGCAGTCAGCCAAGGAAAAGCTGACTGTTCGCGGTGTCGTTCCGCTTAGTGTTTGCCAAAAGCTAATCATCAATTCGGCTTACTGGTACTCCAATACCCGAGGAAGCCCCGCTCAAGCACCAAAACACCAAAACAATATTACTTATGGTAAATACACCGGCGGTCGAATCTCCTTCGGTGCTAATACCTTTCTGATTCAGAAAGCTGCAGAACGGTTGATTGCTCTATTAGAAGTGAGAACTGACGAACATGGATGTTTCCTGGTCGATCCGGCCGTCTTCTATCAGGAAGCCAAAGAAATTGTGGCTTCTTCAGTGAAAGGCATGAATGGTAAAAGGTATTCTAAATACCCCATCCAAGAGGATGGGCATATGCTGTTCGGCACGCAGTCCATCCATGTCCCCAGCTTCATAAAAACATTCACCGATGAATTCAGGATCAGGAATAGAATCCCAGTTTAAGGATTCTGTGACTCATTCAGAACGGTCACAACGCAATCACTGTGCGTGGGATCTATCAAGTGAGTCATTTTATGCGCTGAGCCTGGATAACAATCAGCATGATCCGCTTATTGCTAAGGACAACTGGTCGCCCGGCTTCATCAAGTAGCGCCCCCCCCCGGAATCTGCAGGTTCAGTTCGCGTTGCTTAGACATGGCCGATACCGAAGAGACACTCCATAATTTCAGAAATCTGCCAGCCCAGCAGCCTGAATCATATCGCGCACATCGCATCCTTTACCGAAGAAAGCCGGGTGACGTTTATAGTCACCCGATTCACGGCGGGCACGGCCAGCAATAATGGCAGGGTTAATCCGCAATCTGGCTGCCAGTTCGCGAATACCGGTATCGGAATCAGGAATGCCGCGAGAAAGGCTTTCTTTTGGAATCAGAATTTCTTGTGCCAGAGCATCCGCTTCCTGCTCTCTGGGGTCGGCGGAGGTTTTATCCAAATCATCCACAATCCACTGGTGCTTGCTGTCTTTGTCCGCCGCAAAGTGCAGCGACAAATGCGCCAGCTCGTGCATCAGCGTAAACCAGAAGTTATCCACCCGATTATGTCGCAGGGTCAGCGCAATAACCGGCTGATTGGGTGAAGGCATACAAACGGCACCGTCCAGATAGGTCTTGGGCATGTGCTTTTCAAACACCAGCTGAATGCCCGCGTTATTCAGATACTCTACCGCCAGTACAGGTCCTTGCTGTAACGCCGAAAGTTTGGCCAGATCCTGCAGCCATTCACGGGTAACAGATCCAGGAACATATGCTGTTTTTAATGGTTTACGTTTTGCCAGGTGCAGAACCTGAGCCTGCCAGACCAGCAGTGCATATGGATCGTATTCTTTATTGTTATCGGCCTGATGCGCGCTGGTTCTTAGCAACAAAGCCGGAGTGCTGTTGTCACCGTTGAACGCATCCATGGACAGGCCCACGCCGCCGAGGAACGCCTTAATATTTTCAGCAGCGTATTCCTTCAGCTCGGCTAATGTACCGGAGAAGCCCGCGATGTAGCTGCGCTTGCGCATCTCGGCCAATGGAAACAACCGGTAGTCGATGCCATCGGATAACGCCGCTTCACATTGATCGTCCTGAATCAGCACGTCTGCCGGAATACCCAACCCCGCATGCAGCTTCCGGATCATGTTCAGGCTTAATGGTCGCTTACCGTTAAGAATTTCGGACACTTTGGGAGCAGAGCCAATGTAGGGAATCAGATCTTTGTTTTGCAGACCCTGCTGCTCCATACGGAACTGAATGGCTTCAAGGGCTGTTGGTTTGTCAATCGGAAAGGCTTTCTCTTCATACTGACCAATCAGCATGGCCAGCAGCTCCAGCTCATCAGCAGCCGCAGATCCCTCAGCAGGCATCATGTCCATTAGCTCATCCAGACGAGCCAGGGCACGCTCATGGTCTGCAGCGGTTTTAATAATTTTTACGTGATTCATAACGCGCTCCTAAAACCGCTTTTTGCTGTACTCAGCATGTGTGCCCACCCACTCAACCCGGACAATACCGTTCTGGTAATGCACTTTAACTACCAGGCGGTAGTGATTACCCTTGATATCAAATATGACCCGGTTGTCGTCGAGAAAGTCGGCACTGCGGTAGCGGTTTTTAATATCTTGCGGTGTCTTCCATTCAGCTTTGCAGGCTTCATGAAACCAGGCCTCCAGCGCACTTTTGACGTTGGCATGCTTTTCGGAAAACTCGGTCAGGAGGTTTCTTCCCAGAACGTTCACTCAGATCCCTCTTGCTACATTCTGGCAAAAGTTACCAAAATGGTAAAATAGATAAAACCTATAGAGTTACCAAAAAGGTAACTTTATATTCATGCTGCGCCCGGTTGGGGTCGCCCATACGTCCCTCTATCCTGAGACTTTGCGGGCTTTGCCACGCTTGCCAGCCGTCGCCTGTTCTGCCCGCTGCTGCTGAATATGTTGCAGCAAGGCTTCTGCCGGTTCGTCATCCGGGTTCTGAGGCACCAGCTCGCCACGGAAAGCTTTGGCCAGAATCGCCTGAGTCAGACGATCGGTACGGGCCCTGGCATCCTGATATTGTTTTTCTACGTTATCGGCGATGGCAAACAGGGATTCAACGCGTCGGACAATTTCTTTTTGTTCGTCCAGACTTGGGTAATGAAATGGCAAATTCTTAATCACTTTTTGATTCAGGTTAACCATCGTTGAACCAATGGCATTGCCCTCAAAGTAACGAATAGCATTTGGAGATCTAAGTACAAGGCATAGAAACGCAGGAAGTATCCGTTCTGGCTCAGAACGAATGATCATAGACCCTGTTCCACACAACATAGAACCACTATGTTTGGGAACCTCTGCAGCTCTCCCCATCTCTCCCCGTCGACCAATGACGATATCTCCTTCCTGTAAATGCCATGCATTCAGTTCGTCAAATTTAGATTCCGTGATTGTCATATCCGAGGAAGGTGCTATCTCCCCATCCTTAATATGCATTGGATTGATCACGGGAATACCACCATGAATATATTCTTCCTTGTGCAAGGCACTGCCAAAAGGGCCTGTTTTAATAACGACGCCAGCATCACCCAAGGTGACATAGGTAGGATCAATATTGTGCATATCCCGCCACTCCTGCGTCAGTTCCCCTGACGTTGCCGCGGCCAGTACCGATTGGCGGAAGCGTTTGATTAATGCCGGGATTTTATCCAGCCGGGATTGGGCTGCATTCACGCGAGCAAGAACACGATCGAGCATATCGGCGATACGGATTTGCTCGGAAAGAGGGGCAAGAGGAAACTGATACTCCCTTACGTCAGCAGACTTTGCTGCTGGATATAGCGCCCCTTGCGTTAAACCAGATATTTTTTCAATAAAATCACGTGTTCTCACCAAGTAAAATAAGTAGCGAGAATCCACAAGAACCGGACGCAGAACCTCAAATCCTGTAGATGCAACCTGCCCGTCAAAATCTGGAGTAACAAGAGCAACAGCGTTTAAATTTGGTCTGGTGAGCGAAACAAGTACATCACCAGTAGAAATTTATGAATTAGTTCAGACCTGATCTCACACTTCTGATTGAAAAGAAGAGAGTTTCCCGTTTTGATAATGGTG
>NZ_DDCJ01000103.1:21573-71443 GCF_002335285.1 Thalassolituus sp. UBA2009 | reverse complement strand
GATCAGGTCTGAACTAATTCACATAAGCTGATTTTAAACCCGCCTAAATCCGCTCTTAAATTCAATCTGTCGTCATTGATCTTTTGTGCTTAGAAATCGTTCTTTACAGAACCTCAAAACCCAATCGTTCATTCTGGCTTAGCGCATTGGCTGAGCTTAGCCCGCTGCCTGAACCTGAAGGTCAGGGCAGTGGGCTGATTCCCTCAAAAGCTAATTAGATAGCTTTCAGAGGGATGGCTGGACGAGCCAGGTCTTTTGACGGTGGAGCGAAAGAAGTCAGGTTGATACCGTCAACCGCTGCTTTGTACTCTTCCAGAGTCGGGAAGCGACCCAGGATAGTAGACAGAACAACCATTGGGGTAGAACCCAGCAGAGACTCACCTTTCTTCTCTGCGCTGTCTTCTACAACACGGCCTTGGAACAGACGGGTAGAAGTTGCCAGAACGGTGTCACCGGCTTCGGCTTTTTCCTGGTTACCCATACACAGGTTACATCCAGGACGTTCCAGGTACAGTTGGTTTTCGTACTTGGTACGGGCTGCTTCTTTCGGATGTGCATCATCGAAAATGAAGCCAGCGTATTTCGCCAGAATGTCCCAGTCGCCTTCGGCTTTCAGCTCGTCAACGATGTTGTACGTTGGTGGCGCTACAACCAGTGGTGCCTTGAACGTGATAGGACCGTTCTTTTCCAGGTTACGCAGCATGGCAGCGATGATCTGCATGTCGCCTTTGTGAACCATGCAAGAACCAACGAAGCCCAGATCCACTTTACGGCCATCGTAGTAAGAAGCCGGACGGATTACGTCGTGGGTGTAACGCTTGGATACGTCTTCGTTGTTTACGTCCGGGTCAGCAATCATTGGTTCGTCGATGGCGTCCAGGTCTACCACAACTTCGGCGTAGTACTTGGCGTTGTCGTCCGGAGCCAGAGCTGGCTCTTCACCAGACTGGATGCCAGCAATACGCTTGTCAGCCAGATCGATCAGACCTTTCAGCATGCCAGCTTCGTTGTCCATGCCTTTGTTGATCATGATCTGGATGCGGGACTTGGCCAGTTCCAGAGACTTGATCAGGGTGTCATCGGTAGAAATACAGATAGAAGCTTTCGCTTTCATTTCTGCAGTCCAGTCGGTGAAGGTGAAGGCCTGGTCAGCCAGCAGGGTACCGATCTGTACTTCGATTACACGACCCTGGAATACGTTTTCGCCGTTGAACTGCTTCAGCATCTGCGCCTGAGTAGCGTGTACGATGTCACGGAAGTCCATGTGCGGCTTCATCTGGCCTTTGAAGGTTACTTTCACAGACTCTGGGATCGGCATTGCTGCTTCACCAGTCGCCAGAGCGATAGCAACGGTACCGGAGTCCGCACCAAACGCCACACCTTTAGACATACGGGTGTGAGAGTCACCACCGATGATGATCGCGCGGTCGTCCACAGTAATGTCGTTCAGTACTTTGTGGATTACGTCGGTCATTGAGTGGTAAACGCCTTTCGGGTCACGTGCAGTGATTACGCCGAATGCGTTCATGAAGGCCATCAGCTTAGGCGTGTTGGCCTTGGCTTTGTTGTCCCATACAGAGGCAGTGTGACAGCCAGACTGGAAGGCACCATCAACGCTTGGGGAGATGGTCGCCGCAGCCATGGATTCCAGTTCCTGACAGGTCATAGGGCCAGTAGTGTCCTGAGAACCTACGATGTTCACTTTAACGCGAACGTCAGATCCGGCGTGCAGAGGGGTCTTGGACTTAACGCCTACGGCATTGCGGTTGAAGATTTTTTCAACAGCAGTCAGGCCCTGACCTTCGTGAGAGATTTCTTTAGATGAGGCGTAAACAACCGGTGCTTCAATGCCCAGAGTTTCAGCAGCAAAAGTCTGGATCTTCTTACCGAAAGTTACGGCGTAAGAACCGCCGGCTTTCATGAATTCCACTTTTTGTGGGGTGAAAGCAGAGGCTACGTCAACCAGTACATTGCCTTCGCTGTCGAGCAGTTTCTTGGCTTTGGTGTCGATGGTCAGAACGGTGCCGGTCTTAACAGAGTAGGCTTCTTCCAGTACCGGGTCGCCGTTGGCGTCACGTACGATGTTGCCGTTTTCGTCTTTCTTCTGTACCCAGTTTTTCAGGTCCAGACCGATACCACCGGTTACGCCTACAGTAGTCAGGAAGATAGGAGCGATACCGTTGGTACCGGCAACCACAGGACGGTTGTTAACGAACGGGATGTATGGAGAGGTTTTTTCACCGGCCCACAGTGCCACGTTGTTTACACCGGACATACGGGAAGAACCTACGCCCATGGTGCCTTTCTCAGCGATCAGCATGATTTTAGCGTCTGGGTTTTCTTCGCCCATTTTTTTGATTTCTTGCTGAGCTTCAGGAGAAATCATGCACAGGCCGTGCAGTTCACGGTCAGCACGGGAGTGAGACTGGTTGCCCGGAGACAGCAGGTCGGTAGAGATATCGCCTTCAGCAGCGATGTAGGTGATAACCTTAATTTTCTCTGGGATGTCGTCCAGCTTGGTGAAGAATTCTGCTTTTGCGTAGCTTTCCAGAATGTCTTTAGCAATGGCGTTGCCAGCTTTGAAAGCGTCAGCCAGACGGCTGGTGTCGGCTTCGTACAGGAATACCTGAGACTTCAGAACTTCGCCGGCAGCGGCGTTGTTGGCGTCGTCAGACAGAGCGATGTCCAGCAGGGCTTCAACAGAAGGGCCGCCTTTCATGTGAGACAGTTGCTCTAACGCGAATTCCGGAGTGATTTCAGCAACGGTTTCTGCACCGGTTACGATGTCTTTCAGGAACTTAGCTTTAACACCAGCGGCCGGGGTAGTACCTGGCAGGGTGTTGTAGATGAAGAAGTTCAGAGAGGCTTCACGCTCTGCATTGCCGGTATCTTTGATCTGGGCAATGATTTCAGACAGCAGTTCTGCGCTATCGATTGGTTTTGGGTGTAAACCCAGCTCGTTCTTACGAACCTCAATTTCTTTCAGATATTCTGAATACAGACTCATTAGCGACCCTCTCAAAGCCTCAGTTGCAACGTATGGGCACTTTAGTCAGCAACGAGGGATTGTATGTCGTTCTGACTAAGTACCATTAAGTAAGAAGGCAGTTTCCTGAACAGACGATCAGCCCATACAGGGAGCTACCCTTTCTATAATGGCGCGGAGTATACCGGAATTATGGCGTCAGGCGCATTAGTCCCCCTGATGTGCATTATTCATAGAAGTTATGTGTGTCAGGTCCGATATTTTCCCGGTTTATCAGTGTATTCGGACGGCGGCGGATCTGATCGTCGGGGGCTTTCGGCGGTTTCTTTTTGCTGTCTTTGGGCGTGTATCTGCAGGGATGTACAGCTTAGCTGCGCCTCTTGGGGCAGCCCTGGTTGTCCGGAGTTTTGTTGTCCTGAATTTGGCACAAAAGGCCTGCTCCGAGCCATTGAGCAACAGGTATAGTCAGGAAAAACAATAATCCCGGCCTTAACCGGCGATCAGCAGCCAGGACAACAGCATGACTATTCAGACGCACAAACGCACCTGCAGCCTGTGTGAGGCTACCTGCGGTATCGAAATCCGTTACGACGATAAAACCGGTGATATCGAGTCCATCAAAGGAGACAAGTCTGATCCGTTCAGTCGCGGCTATATCTGCCCGAAGGCCACGGCGCTGCAGGATCTGCATAACGATCCTGACCGCTTGCGCAAGCCGCTGAAAAAAACCGCCTCCGGCTGGCAGGAAATTTCCTGGTCACAGGCGCTGAATGAAGCAGCAGAAGGTTTCCGCCGTATTCAGGCCAAGCACGGACGTGATGCGGTGGGCAGTTATCTTGGCAATCCCAATGTTCACAATTACGGCAATATGATTTTTGGCCCGTTGCTGCTCAAACAGCTGGGCTCGAAGAACAAATTCTCCGCGACCTCGGTTGATCAGCTGCCGCACCATATGGCCAGTTTGCATATGTTTGGCCATCAGCTGCAGATTCCGGTGCCGGATATTGACCGTACCGATTTTCTGATCGTTATGGGCGGTAATCCGCTGGCGTCAAACGGCAGCCTGATGACGGCGCCGGATATTAAAAACCGCCTGAAAGCCATCCATGAACGCGGCGGTAAAATTCTGGTGATCGATCCGCGCCGCAGCGAGACGGCTGGCGTTGCTGATGAGCACTGGTTTATCCGCCCGGGGCAGGATGTGCTGCTGTTGCTGTCGCTGCTCTATGTCTTTACCCATGAGCTGAAAGCACAGTTGCCGGCGCTGCCGGACTATATCGACAGTGCCGATCTGGCCGGACTATGTGCCCCTTATGTGCCGGAAAATACCGCTGCACGCACCGGTATAGAAGCCGCTCAGGTGCGGGCGCTGGCGGCGCAGTGGCTGCAGGCAAAATCGGCGGTCTGCTATGGCCGAATGGGGGTGTCGGTACAGCAGTACGGTGGTTTGTGTCAGTGGCTGATCAATGTGCTGAACATTGTCAGTGGCAATTTTGATCGTGCAGGCGGAGCGATGTTTACCTCACCGGCGGTGGATATTGTCGGCATTACCGCCGCGCAGGGCGGGCGCGGACATTTTGACCGCTACCGCTCGCGGGTACGGAATCTGCCGGAATTCGGTGGTGAGCTGCCGGTGGCGGTGCTGGCCGAAGAAATCCTGACGCCGGGCAAGGGACAGATTCGTGCCATGCTGACGGTGGCCGGTAATCCGTTGCTGTCTACGCCCAACACCCGACAGCTTGAGCGTGCCTTTGACTCTCTCGATTTTATGGTGTCGGTGGATTATTTCCTCAATGAAACCAGCCGCCATGCCGACCTGATTCTGCCGCCGTGTGGCCCGCTGGAGCGTGATCATTACGATGTGATCTTCAACGCGCTGGCAGTGCGCAATGTGGCCAAATACTCGACGGCTTTGTTTAAACCCAAAGCCGGCGTGCTGCAGGACTGGCAGATTCTGCTCGAACTCACTAAACGACTGAACCGCGGCGACCTGAAAAAGCGCCTGATCAACCGCCTGACCTGGGCGGTGATGGGCTGGCTTAAGCCTGAAGGCGTGCTGAATAAGATGCTGAAAAGCGGCAAGAGCGGGCTCGACCTGAATGCCCTGAAGAAGCAGCCCGAAGGTATTGATCTCGGTGCACTGCAGCCGGTGATGCCAAAGCGGCTGTTTACCCGCGATAAGCGCCTGAATCTGACCCCTGATGTGTACCTGAAGGCTCTGGCGGAGGTTGCCTCTGAACTGCAGCAGCCGTTGCTGACGGGTGATCAGTTGTTGCTGATTGGCCGTCGTCATATCCGCTCCAACAACTCCTGGTTGCATAACAGTCAGCGTCTGGTGAAGGGCAAAAGCCGCTGTACGCTGATGCTGAATCCGGCGGATGCGGAGCGACTGGGTATCGCCGATGGTGTCAGTGTGCGGGTCAGCTCCCGTGTCGCCGAGCTGGAGGTGGTGGCCGAGGTCAGTGATGAACTGATGCCCGGTGTGGTCAGTATTCCCCACGGCTGGGGGCATAACGTGCCCGGTATCCGTCTGCGTCAGGCACAGCAGGTGGCCGGAGTTAACACCAACGACCTGACCGATGATCAGCTGCTGGATGGCCTGACCGGTAACGCGGCACTGAATGGTGTGGCGGTTACATTAACGGCTGTGGCCTGAGATCAGTACTCCATGAGTTGTGGCAATTGTCATTCTTGATGGCAATTGCCACAATGGCGCCTTCCTGTTGAAAAGAGCGGACCCCAGTGCACATAGTTGCGGACGAAAACATTCCCCTGTTAAACGAATTCTTTGCGGATTTTGGCGAGATCACTCTGGTTGAAGGGCGCAGTATGACGGCGGCGGATGTCGCAGACGCCGACATTCTGCTGGTGCGTTCTGTTACCCGGGTGGATGCGCAGTTGCTGGCCGGCAGCAAGGTAAAATTTGTCGGCACGGCGACCATCGGCACCGATCATATTGATCAGGATTATCTGCAGGAAGCCGGAATCGGTTTCAAAAGCGCACCGGGCTGCAATGCGCAGGCGGTGGTCGATTATGTGCTGAGCGCGCTCAGTGTATTGGTGGACGAGCGCGGTATCGGCTTTACCGATGTCAGTGTCGGCATTGTCGGTGTGGGAAATGTGGGTCTGCTGCTGCGCCGCCGTCTGGAAGAGATGGGCGTGACCGTGCTGGCGGTTGATCCGTTCAAAGACCCGGAAGAGGTGGGTGAGCTGGTTACGCTGGACGAAGCCCTGCAGGCCGATGTGGTAACGCTGCATACGCCGCTGACCCGTGATGGCGAACATCCGACCTGGCACCTGATTGATCAGCAGCGTCTGGCGCAGATGAAGCCGGATGCCAGTCTGATCAACGCCGGTCGTGGTGCGGTGGTCGATAACGCCGCATTACTCGAGCATATGCAGAATAACCGCGATTTTGAGGCGATTCTGGATGTCTGGGAAAACGAACCTGAGCTGGACCTGAACCTGATGCACCGTTGTCTGCTGGCAACGCCGCACATTGCCGGCTACTCGCTGGACGGCAAAATGCGCGGCACCGAATATGTGTATCAGGGGTTGTGTGAGTTTTTCGGCTTGCCGGTACGGCGCAAACTGGCGCAGTTTTTACCTGAGCCGGGTGTTAAACGGGTAAATTTCTCCGATCAGGTGCCGGTTCATCAGGCATTGCGCACTGCTATTCGTGCGGCGTATGAAATCCGTGTTGATGACGGTGTAATGCGTACGGCGATGAAGCGCTCGGATAACCTCAAGGCAACCTTCGATCAGTTGCGCAAACATTATCCGCTGCGCCGTGATATTCCGACCTTGCGGGTTGGTGTTCCGGCCAAGTGTCATGACCTGCATGAAGCATTAAGTGCCGCGGGTTTTGATGTGCGTACTAAATAAATTTGCTGCAGAGCTCACATAAAAAAACCGCGCAATGCGCGGTTTTTTTATGTCTGCCGTCTGCTCAGGCCTGATGACTGAGCAGGTAGTCGCGAACCAGTTCGCCTATCCAGAGTGAATCGCCCTGCAATCGGGCAAATTCCAGCACCTGAAACACCGGTGTAATATCGCCGGAGTGTTCAATGCTCTCAGCATCGCCGCGCAGTGATTGCGGCAGGGCGGGTGCTATAAGGCGGGTAAAGGCTTTGCTGGTGAGGACAAAATCATCTACCGAATCCTGACGGTTAATGGCACCGAAACGGATAAAACCTTCTTCTTTCAGCCACTGCACTGCGCCAAGGGCAGCGAGGTGGCGGGGGCTGTGCAGGCCAAATTCGTCAACGGTATCCGGGCCTGAAATATCTTCGATAAACAGCGTTTGCTGACGCGGAAATGCGCGGAAACCACTCAGCAGAGTGGTTGCACAATCTTTGTAAAAATCGTCGATATGAACGTCGAGCATCAGAGCTGGCGGTAGCTTTCAAAAAACTGCTTGGTTTTGCCAAGAGCCAGTGTCAGGTCTTCCGGACGTGGCAGGAACACCACGCGGAAGTGATCCGGATAAGGCCAGTTAAACGCTGTGCCGTGTACAATCAGAATTTTCTGTTGCTCCAGTAAGTCGAGCACCAGACGTTCATCGTTGCGCACGTTGAATTTTTTCGCATCGACTTTCGGGAAGCAGTACAGCGCGCCCTGCGGTTTAACACAGCTGATGCCGGGAATATCGTTGAGCATTTCCCAGGCAATATCACGCTGCTGGCACAGGCGTCCGCCCGGTGCGACCAGATCGTCGATGCTCTGATAGCCACCCAGTGCGGTCTGAATAGCGTACATCGCCGGCACGTTGGCGCACATGCGCATAGAGGCCAGTAATTCCAGGCCTTCGATGTAGTCGCGGGCTTTGTGTTTGGCGCCGCTGATAATCATCCAGCCGGAGCGGAAACCGGCCAGGCGGTAATTTTTCGACAGACCGTTAAAGGTCACAATCAGCAGGTCATCGGCCAGTGATGCGGTCGATACGTGCTCAACTTCATCGTACAGAATCTTGTCGTAAATCTCGTCGGAGAACACGATCAGGTTATTCTGGCGGGCGATTTCCAGCATCTGCAGCAGCATTTCCTGCGGATACACGGCGCCGGTCGGGTTGTTCGGATTGATCAGTACCAGTGCACGGGTTTTATCGGTGATTTTGGCGCGCATATCATCAAGATCCGGCTGCCAGCCAGCACCTTCGTCACAGATATAATGCACGGCACGGCCACCGGCGAGACTGACGGCGCCGGTCCAGAGCGGGTAGTCCGGTGCCGGTACCAGCACTTCGTCGCCGTTATTCAGCAGGCCCTGCATGGCCATAACGATCAGTTCGCTGACACCGTTGCCGACGATGATGTCTTCAATGCCAACGTTCTGAATATTCTTTTGCTGCGCGTACTGCATGATGGCTTTGCGTGCAGAAAACAGGCCTTTGGAATCGGCGTAACCTTCGGAATCCGGCAGGTTATAAATAACGTCCTGAATGATTTCCTCTGGCGCATCCAGGCCGAAAGGCTTGGGGTTGCCGATGTTCAGTTTCAGAATCCGGTGGCCTTCTTCTTCCATGCGTTTGGCGGCTTGCAATACAGGTCCACGCAAATCGTAAAACACATTAGCCAATTTGTTGGATTTAAGAATTTCCTGCATGGAAGTCGCACTGCCTTTGTTGAAAGGAAAAAGAAAGCTGGCATGATACTCCTCAGATCGATGCTTCGAAAGTGGCTTATCAGGAGATCCGTCAATGAGCAAAGTAAATAAAACGGCCGAAGAGTGGCGGAAAGAACTGGATGCCGAAACCTACCGGGTAACGCGCGAAGCCGGAACGGAAGCGCCTTTTACCGGCCGCTATCACGACTGCAAAGACCCGGGTGTCTATCACTGCGTGTGTTGTGGTGAAGCGCTGTTTTTATCCGATACCAAATTTGATTCCGGCTGCGGCTGGCCGAGTTTTTTCCAGCCGCTGTCCGATGATGTTATCGAAGAGCGTATGGATACCAGCCATTTTATGGTGCGCACCGAAGTGCTGTGCCAGAACTGTGGGGCGCATCTGGGCCATGTGTTTACCGATGGTCCGGCTCCCACCGGATTGCGTTACTGTATTAATTCGGTGTCGCTGGATCTGAAGAAAGACAGCGATTAAACCCCGGGCCGTTGCTGGCCGGAAAGGTTATTAAGGGCAGGTGATACTTGCCCTTTTTTACCGATAAATATATTGTGCGCAATACTATTTTGAAAAATTAAAAGGAGAGGTTTATGTCCGTTCTTTCTCATACCATGCCGCTGCTGAGTGGTCAGGAACAGGATCTGAGTGCTTATCAGGGGCAGGTCGTACTGGTGGTTAATACCGCCAGTGAGTGTGGCTTTACCTATCAGTACGAGGGGCTTGAGTCTTTGTATCAGCAATACAAAGACAAAGGGCTGGTGATTCTGGGTTTCCCCTGCAATCAGTTCGGACAGCAGGAAAAGGGTGACAGTGCGACAATCGGCGCCTTTTGTCAGAAAAACTACGGCGTAACCTTTCCGATGTTCAGCAAGATTGAGGTGAACGGTGACAATGCTGCGCCTCTGTATCAGGAATTGAAGAGCGCGGCGCCGGGCGTGCTGGGTACCAAAGGCATCAAATGGAACTTCACCAAGTTCCTGATTAACCGTGAGGGTGAGGTGGTCAAACGTTATGCGCCAACCACTAAGCCTGAAAAACTGCAGGCCGATATTGAGCGTCTGCTGGGGTAGGCTGTGAAACGCAAAGTTTATCCGCAGTTACATCTGGATAATCAGCTGTGCTTTTCGGCCTACAGCCTGTCACGTCTGATTACCCAGGCCTATCAGCCATTGCTGAAAAAGCTGGAGCTGACGTACCCGCAATATCTGGTGATGCTGGTGTTGTGGCAGGCACAGGAAGAAGAACAGCTACCTGTATCGGTGAAATATTTGTGTGAACGCCTGTTGCTGGATACCGGAACGGTGACGCCATTATTGAAGCGCATGGAAAGCGCGGGCCTGTTATTGCGCAGTCGCAGCAGTGAAGATGAGCGGGTGGTGTTGGTGAATCTGACCACTGCCGGCTGGGCGCTGCGTGAGCAGGCGGCTTCTGTTCCGCAGGACATTCTCTGTGCGACGGCCGTCGATGCAGCAGAAGCTCTGTCGCTGAAAGAGCGCCTGCAGAGTCTGATCAGTCGCTGGCGCTGCCGTAATAATTGTTAATCCACTGTACCAGCGTTGCCTGAATCTGATCCTGAGTGAATGGCTTGCCGATAAAGTCATTCATGCCGGCGGTCAGGCACTGCTGGCGTTCGTTTTCTCCGGTCAATCCGGTCAGTGCAATGATGGGCGTCTGGCTGTTGAGAGAGTTGCGGCGTATCTGCCGTGTCGCCTCAAAGCCATCCATCACCGGCATCTGGCAATCCATCAATATCAGGTCATAACGGTTGTGGCGGGCGTGTTCTATCGCCTGCAAACCATTGTCGGCAGTATCCGGTTCAATATTCAGATTTTTCAGATAACGCTGACACAGCATGCGATTAATGGTGTTGTCATCAACCAGCAGGACCCGCAGGGTGCGCGGAGGCGCGGCGTGGTCGGGATCTGTCTGTTCAAGTAAGGCAGTTAACAGTCCGGATGCTGAGTAGCATTCGTCGTCTGTTATTTCTCCTGTTCCTTGTGGCTGCAACAGGATGCTGTGCTCGCCATGCCGGCTGCTCAGCTCGGGTTGGTCTGTCAGTAACAGGGTGTGTTTGCTGTTCATACCCTCGGCACTCTGAGGGAGTTGCCATTGTTCTGCCCAGTGCAATATTTGGGCACGGCACTGTTTATCCTGAATGGCGATATTCAGGGGATGCTGGCGCAGATGTTTGCGGATTTCCGGCAGCAGTTTTGCCAGGGGCTGGCAGCGGATATGACATAGCAGAACCGTGCCGCCATCCGGTTGGCTTTCGTAGTGCAGGTCGCCACCAGATATACGTGCCAGCTCGCGACTCAGGCCAAGACCGAAAGCGGAAGGCAGGGGCAGGTTTTCCGGGCACAGAGGCATCAGATCCTGCTCCAGCAGGGTGTCGTTAATAAACAGATCCTGCCCGGCCAGGCTGATCAGCAGCCGCTGCGCTTCATAGCGGACGCTGAGTGTCAGAGGGCCTTGTCTGCAGTGGATGATGGCGTTGCTGAGCAGGCTCAGAATCAGCAGTCTGAGGCTGCTCCGGTTAAGTAGCAGAAGATCAGCCTCACCACAGTGGCAGTCAATGTCTGCCATATCCGCCGGAATTTCCGCCAGGCAATCCGTGACTATCCGGTGGATATCGACAAGTTTCAGTTCTTGTTGGCTGCTGCTGTTTTGCAGGGTGCGCAGGTCATGCAGCAGGCCACGGATATTAGCGGCCATGGCCCGCGCATCGGCCTGATCGGTATTGCTGAGTTTGCCGATCAGCTGATCCATAGGCTCTTTCAGTAGTTGTGTCAGGGTGCTCAGCCGGGTCTGCAGAGACGATGTACTGCCGGAATGATCATCAGAAGATTGCTGCAGGCGCCGGTTCAGATGGGTCAGTGCATGGGTGCGTTTATGGATCAGCTCTTCGAGCTTGGCTGAGTAGTCGTTGATCGTCGCTTCGGCTTTGCGTTGCTGATGTATGTGATCTTTAAGCAGGCTGAGCAGGGCCGCAAACTGGTTCATCAGCTGGCCGAGTTCATTCTGACGTCTTGATTGCATACGGGTCAGATCCACCTTGTCGAGATTGTCGGCAGTCAGCCCGGTGATCTGGCGCACCAGCCGGGTCAGTGGGCTGGTAACCGCGCGATAAAAGGCAGCATAGATAAAGGTCGCCAGCAGCAGGCTGAACAGCAGGGCATTAAATAATGTGCTCCGGGTCAGGCTGCTCAGCTCGGCAATGCTCTGGCAGCGATCCAGTTCGATGATCAGTTTTCCGAGCGGGGTATTGTTGTAGCTCAGGGCTTCGATATGAATACCGGGTTCGCTGAAAATCATCATGTCCAGGGTAGAGGGCTGGCACTCGGTTGCTTCAACTGCCTGTGCCAGTTGCATACCGGTGCTGTCGATAACAATGGCTGAAATAATATTAGGGTGGCTGACAAGCCCTTCAGCCAGTTGCTGATTCAGGCGGATATTGTAGTTAAAAGTGGCCAGATTAAATGAGGGGAGGGTGCTGGCAATAATACTGGAGACAATTTGCTGCTGGCGTGTTTTCAGTGTGCTGATATTGGAGTGAATACTGATGGTGCTGATTATGCCGGCAATAATCAGCGTAACGGCCGCTGTGTTCAGAGCCAGTTGCAGAGCCAGTTTCTTTTTGACCTGAGAAAACATCTGCATTCTGTCCTTTGCGCAGGCGCTGTTTCGGGTGTATACCGGCCTGAACTTTACCTCAGATGAGGGAGCAGGCACAGGCCGTTATAACGCCACAGGCCAGCCTTAAAAGTGTTTTTTCTTCCAGGAATCATCCTCAGCATTCAGCAGGTCAGTGCCTTCCTCCAGTCTGGTGCCGCTGGCTGCGGGTTGTCGTTCATCCTGATGCTGAGTGATACGCTGCTGAATATTGTCCAGAACGGGCTTAAGCTCATCTGGCAGATTGCTGAGTTGTTGCAGGGCTGTTTCGGCTTTTTTCAGGTAGTGAATGGCCTGAGCGGGGTTGTTAACGCTGGCTGCCGCGGTCGCTTTGGAGTCAAACACGGCGATGGCAACTTTGACGTTAAGCAGTTTGGCTTCCTGTAATAACTGTTTGGCTTTATCCGTTGCCAGGTGGTGCTGTTGATGGCTGGCCCGGATCAGTTCCTGCAGCCGCTGGACTGAATGCCGTACTTCCTGTGCCTGTTTTACCTGGCCGGGCAGTTTGGCCGGTGGTCTTGGAGTGGCATTAAGCCAGGTTAAGGCGTCTTCCATTGCTTTATTGCAGCGTTTGTTGCTGGGGGCCTTCAGCAGGGCCAGTTCGCCGCCGTGATACTGAATTTCCTGAGCCATAAAATGCAGCATCGGAGCTGAAAGCCAGGGTTGAAGGCTTTCTCCGAGCATACTCAGTTCACCCATCTGATCAGAGTGGACAACCGCCAACCGCGCCCGTTCGAGGCGCTTTTGTTCCTGCCAGCGCATAAAGCCAAGCGCCCCGACGGCGGCCAAGGCTGTGAATATCGCCAGAATAACCAGACTGGTGGTGGACATGTGTTTCCTGTTTCCTTTCCTTGGCTCCGTCGGGAGTCGATGTTAAACGGGATTTGTCATAACGCCGGGAAGTTTGAGAGCTTCCGGTTTTAAACACACCTTTTGTTAGTGTAGCTGTAAAAATCTTATTTACAGGGGTTGACGACCTAAATGTCCATCAATAGAATGCGCGCTCCTTGATTGAGACGTCCCCATCGTCTAGAGGCCTAGGACACCGCCCTTTCACGGCGGTAACAGGGGTTCGAATCCCCTTGGGGATGCCATTTAATATGGCAGCTTAATAAAGTGTGCGGGAATAGCTCAGTTGGTAGAGCACAACCTTGCCAAGGTTGGGGTCGCGAGTTCGAGTCTCGTTTCCCGCTCCAATTTATGAAACTCAGGTTTCAGCGGCTTAATCGGGAAGTTGTTGATTTAAAAGAAAAAAGTTCTTGCAAATCAACAAAAGCGCAGTAAAATGCGCAGCGTGTTTAGCGATGTCCCCATCGTCTAGAGGCCTAGGACACCGCCCTTTCACGGCGGTAACAGGGGTTCGAATCCCCTTGGGGATGCCATTTAAAATGGCATAAGCAAGAAAAATTGCGGGAATAGCTCAGTTGGTAGAGCACAACCTTGCCAAGGTTGGGGTCGCGAGTTCGAGTCTCGTTTCCCGCTCCAAATTCTAAAAAAGCTGCCTTTATGGTGGCTTTTTTTATGCCCGTTGTTCAGCCTCCTGCCGCGAGGCGGCAGGGTGCGGGCTTATTCAGGCGTTGAAACCGGGGGTGGGTTTCAGCAGCAGGGCTTTTGTCGCCAGGCGGTCAAATGGCTTTTGTTCCTGATGGTGCTGAGCTTCAATCTCATCGATCTGCTGGAACAGGTCGATCTCTTCATCCGTCAGGAAGTGCAGGCAGTCGCCACCGAAGAACCACAGCAGGTCGCGGTCTATGGCGGGTGATAATTGTGGGTGATGGCTGAAGATATGGGTGATCCAATCCTGTCCCAGGGTGTAGCCTGAATCAGAATGTTGCGTGAGCTGATCAATAACCTGTGTCAGCTGATGTAGAATCTCGTCACTGATAACACCGCCTGACTGGCTCTGTGCCTTGCTCAGGCGCTCATGAACCTGCTGCAGCAGGTGGATATGATCATTCAGTCGTTCACTCATTAATACGCTCTTAAGGTTAAAAATTATGGTTCCTGCCCTCGTGGTACGAAGTTTGTCCAAGGTGTATGACAATGGCTTTCAGGCGCTGAAAGGCATTGATCTGACCGTAGAACAGGGCGATTTTTTTGCTTTGCTGGGCCCCAATGGCGCCGGCAAGTCGACCACTCTGGGTATTCTATCGGGTCTGGTGCAAAAAACATCCGGCAATGCCGAAGTCATGGGGTTTGATGTTAATACCCAGGCGTTTTCGGCGCGCCGTTATCTGGGCGTGGTGCCGCAGGAATTTAATTTTAATCAGTTTGAAAAGGTGTATGACATTGTCATCACTCAGGCTGGCTATTTTGGTCTGACCGCTGCTCAGGCAGCGCCCAATGCCGAAAAACTGTTACGTGCACTCGATTTATGGGAGAAGCGTGATCAGCAGGCGCGGATGTTGTCTGGTGGGATGAAACGCAGGCTGATGATTGCCCGTGCACTGGTGCATGAACCTAAAGTGCTGATTCTGGATGAGCCAACGGCAGGGGTTGATATTGAGCTGCGCCGTTCTATGTGGGCGTTTATGCAGGAGCTTAACCGTGCCGGTACAACCATCATCCTGACGACACATTATCTTGAAGAGGCGGAACAGTTATGCCGCAATATTGCCATCATTAATCATGGCGAAATTATACAGGCAACCAGTACGCGAAAATTGCTGAGTCAGCTTGGTACCGAGACCTTTATCTTCGATCTTAATTCTACTGTGGCGGCTGATTTTGCTCTGGCCGGTTTTGAATGTAAAAGAACAGCCGACGATTGTATTGAGGTCGTCGTGGAAAAAGGTCAGAGCATTAACCAGATTTTTGCCTTGCTGACGCAGCAGGGAATTGAGGTCCGCAGTATGAGAACTAAATCCAATCGCCTGGAAGAATTGTTTGTCGATCTGGTCCGGGGGGCAAACGCATGAGTCCTGCCCGTATTCAGTGGGTTGCTTTTTCAACCATAGTGACGAAAGAAATCCGTCGTTTTACCCGTATCTGGCAACAGACGTTATTGCCGCCGGCCATTACCATGACGCTGTATTTCGTGATTTTCGGTCAGCTGATCGGTTCCCGTATCGGCCAGATGGGTGGCGTCGATTACATGTCCTTTATCGTCCCCGGGCTGATTATGATGAGCGTTATCACCAATGCTTACGCTAATGTATCAAGCTCATTTTTCAGTAATAAATTTCAGCGCAGTATTGAAGAGCTGATGGTGGCGCCGGTTCATCCCGGGACCATTCTGCTTGGCTATGTCTGTGGTGGTATTGCCCGTGGTGTTGGTGTCGGCATTATCGTGACGCTGCTGTCTTTGTATTTTACCGACCTGCAGATTCATAATCTGTTAGTGGTGTTTCTGGTGATTTTATTGTCGGCGATGCTGTTTTCGCTGGGTGGGTTTATAAACGCGATCTTCGCCAGTAAATTCGACGATATTTCTATTATTCCGACCTTTGTAATTACGCCTTTAACCTATCTTGGTGGGGTGTTTTATTCGATTAACCTGTTGCCGGAATTCTGGCAGGGCGTATCCCTGTTTAATCCGATTCTTTATATGGTTAATACATTCCGTTACGGCATTTTGGGTGTGTCAGATGTGAATATCTGGTTCTCATTAGGAATGCTGGTGTTTTTTATTGTTGTGCTTTCGGCCTACAGTCTCTGGCTGTTGCGTCGTGGTGTCGGTATGCGGCAGTGATTGGAGTTTAAAATGGCGTCAGTAACAAGTGAACATAATCCGCTGGGCAAAGTATCGGCGTATAAAGACGAATATGATGCGTCCTTACTGTTTCCGATTGAGCGGGAGGAAAGCTGGCGGGCGCAGGGGCTGAATCGCCATGAAGTACCGTTTTACGGCGTTGATATCTGGAATGGTTACGAAATTTCCTGGCTGAATTTCAAAGGTAAGCCGGTGGTTTGTCTGGCAGAATTCCGTATCCCCGCGACCAGTCGTTTTCTGGTGGAATCCAAGTCGTTCAAACTCTATCTGAACTCTTTTAATCAGACCCGCTTTGATGATGCGGAACAGGCTCGCCTGCGTATGGCGACCGATTTATCGGCCGCAGCCCAAGGGGATGTCCAGGTGATCTTTCATGCGGTGGATGCAGATTTCCCGCGACCGCCAGTTGCTCATTGTATTGACGATCTGGATATTGAAGTGAACAGCTATGCTCTGGATGCTTCGTTGCTGAAAACAACGGACGGTCAGTTTGAAGGCTGGTTGTGCAGTCATCTGCTGAAATCCAACTGTCCGGTTACGGGGCAGCCCGACTGGGGTACGCTGTACATTTATTATCGTGGCCAGAAAATCGATGAGGCTGGCTTGTTGGCTTATATCGTTTCACTGCGTCAGCATCAGGATTTCCATGAGCAGTGTGCAGAGCGTACTTACCGTGATATTTCACTGGCGTGTAAGCCTGAATCGTTAACCGTGTATGCGCGCTATGTGCGCCGTGGTGGTCTGGATATTAATCCTTTCCGTACGTCAGAGGCTGTTTTCTCTGCGGAAAATTTCCGGCTGGTACGCCAGTAGTTACGGATTGATAACAGCAGGGCTAATTAAAAAAACAGCGGCAGATGCCGCTGTTTTTTTATGTGCGTTGCGGTTTTAAGTGTTGACCTTGCCGCGGATTTTATTGGCCGCTTTTTCGAGAGCATCGGCAACTTTTTCCCGTTCTTCTTCGCGGATTTTGTCGGATTCCAGATACAGCGAAAAGCCTTCTGACTCGTGGTTCATAAAGCTTGGGTTGGAGCCCAGATCACGGCGGTAATCCATCACCTGATACAGCGGCACCGGGTCGCGGAAACCTTTCACCATGGCACTGCCACGCTGGCGGCAGATGATTTTATCTTTAATTAAAGCGTAGGTTTCGTGCGACACCAGAATCTCACCGGCATCGGCTTCGCTTTCGAGACGGCTGGCGAGGTTCACTTCTTTACCAATAATGGTGTAATCCATACGACTTTCGGTACCAAAGTTACCCACGGTGCAGTAGCCGGTATTGATACCCATACGAATTTGCAGCGGAGCTGTCATGCCATGTTCAGCCCATTGTTTGCGCAATTTGAGCATATGGCGGCGCATTTCAATGGCCATAGACACGCAGGCAAGTGCATCGCGTTTGGTGCCTTTGCTTTTCGGGTCGCCAAAGAAAATCATCATGCCGTCGCCGATGAATTTATCGATAGTGCCGCCGTACTTGAGAGCAATGCGCGACATATCGGTAAGGTATTGATTCAGCAGGTCGGTAAAGGCTTCTGCTTCCATCTGTTCTGAAAGTGAAGAGAAACCAACGATGTCGGAGAAAAAGATAACCAGCTTCTTACGCTGGGTTTCCAGTTTAGCCTGACGACGTCCGGAGAAAATGGATTCCCACACCTGAGGGGCAACGTATTTGGATACCTGGTGAGACAGGGCCTGAAAACGCTCAACCTGGCCCTGAAATTTTTGTTTCAGGCGGATCAGATCGCGCGCCTGCCGGTTGCTGTTAAAGGCTGAAATGCCAAGGTGCAGGCCAACACCGAAGGCTGCCGTTAAAAACAGCTCGGTCGGAACCGGCGGGGCAGCTTCGTGGCCGAACAGCAAAATGCCGGCTGCGGCACCGGAGATCAGCGAAATAATGCAGAAGGCCCAGGCAGTAATGCTGCCGACAATAATAAAGCTGGTGTTGATCATGATCAGAAACAGCACAGTCAGCTCAATTGGCAGCTGGATATAGCCGAGAAATACCCCACACAGAACCGCGTCAAAATGAATCAGGAACTGCCGGGTGGAATAGGCACGCTTTTGGCGGAAAGGGCGGCTCAGAACATAGACGGCGTGGGGATAAAGAATGCTGACTACCGCCACAACAATGGCCTGATCTTCAAAATAACCCTGCAGGATGCCCATTAAAACCGTGACGGCAGCGACCCCATAGCCCAGAATCCGGGCCATGTAATCTTGCTTTGGTAATGTGGTTTCAGCGAAATGGGACGGGTCCTGACGGTTAGACATTGTGAAGGCCCGAAAAAATTGTTGTTCTTATAATGGGTGACACGGTTCGACCAGCGGCAATGATTGAGAACATCTATATACCCAGAATAAGACAGCTCAGCAAGTGCATGACGGCTAAGTCAGGCTTTTCATTAAGGGCCGCGACTTTACAATAGACATATGACGAAAATATTGATTTGGGTGCGCCTATGGATGCTTTACGAATGTTGACTGAACGAGTGTCCTCTCCGCAACTGACAGGACCGGACATTACGCGACAGCAGCAGGAGGTGTTGCTGCGTGCAGCGCTGCGGGCGCCAGATCATGCCTGGTTGCGTCCCAGCCGCTATCTGTTGGTAGAAGGCGACGACCGGCGCTTGCTCGGAGAATGTTTCCTGCAGGCAACGCCGGACTGGCAGAGTCTCAGTGCAGAAAAACAGCAAAAATTACTCAATATGCCATTGCGGGCGCCGCTGCTGATTGTTGCGGTCAGCCGTATTCAGGAACATCCGAAGGTACCACGTGATGAGCAGCTGCTGTCGACCGGTGCGGGGGTGCAGAATATCCTCAATGCAGCCTGGGCAATGGGGCTGGGGGCTATCTGGCGGACCGGAGATATGGCAACCAATCCAAAGGTTGCCGAAGCTCTGGGTCTGGAAGCTTGCGATGTCATTGTCGGTTTTGTCTATATCGGTCATATCAACGGCAGCCTGAAGCAGCCTCCGGAATTGCCGCTGGACGATTTTGTTACCCGCTGGAAGGCGAAATCGTCATAAAAACAAGCAATTAGCGCTGGATGGGTGTTGACGCTCAGGTCGCTGCTGCGTATAGTACGCGGCCTCTGAGCAGTGCTCAGTTAGGTGAGGTGTCCGAGTGGCTGAAGGAGCACGCCTGGAAAGTGTGTATACCGCAAGGTATCGAGGGTTCGAATCCCTCCCTCACCGCCACTAATTTTAAAAACCGCGCACTTGCAAAAGTTCGCGGTTTTTTTATGTCTGAAACTTTGCGCCAAGGGCGGTGAGGGAGGGTGCCGAACCCTCGTGGGTTCGTACCGAGCGCAGCGACAAACGCCCGGAGCCTGCGACGGCGTTCATCCCGACCGGGTTTATGCTGTGGCGTGGTCGGGATATCCCTCCACTTTCTCTCGTCGGCCACTCATTCTGAAAACCGCATAGTCGTCAGGCTCTGCGGTTTTTATGTTCGCGGTTTGTTATGTGCAGCGCTTGGCAATGCAGCAGACCGGTGCGTTATGTGCGTGAATTCTCTATAATCCTCCGCCTTAAATCCGCATGTCACAGAGAACATCATTTATGACGGTCCGCACCCGTGTTGCACCTTCGCCTACCGGCGATCCGCACGTAGGTACTGCCTACATCGCTTTATTCAATCTGGCTTTTGCCCGCCAGCATGGCGGCCAGTTTATTCTGCGTATTGAAGATACCGATCAGGCACGCAGTACTCCTGAATCTGAGCAGGCCATTATGGACAGCATGCGCTGGCTGGGTCTGGAATGGGATGAGGGTCCGGATGTCGGTGGTGAATTTGGCCCTTATCGCCAGAGCGAACGCCGTGATGTGTATCTTGAGCACGTGCAGAAGCTGCTCGACAGTGGTCATGCCTTTAAGTGCTACCGCACCGCTGAAGAGCTGGATGCTCTGCGTCTTGCCCGTCAGGAGCAGGGTTCACTGACTGCACTCAAGCCTTCCGATCTGCTGCTGCCCGCCGATGAAGTCGCCCGTCGCGAAGCGGCAGGTGAGCCTTATGTGGTGCGTATGAAGGTGCCGGAAGAGGGCGTGTGCGTGGTGGATGATATGCTGCGCGGTGCGATTGAACTCGACTGGGCTCAGGTCGATGCGCAGATTCTGCTGAAATCCGATGGTATGCCGACTTACCACCTGGCTAACGTGGTGGATGATCATCTGATGAAGATCACCCACGTTATCCGTGGCGAAGAGTGGATCAGCTCTGCGCCTAAGCACAAGCTGCTGTACGAATACTTCGGCTGGGATATGCCGCACCTGTGCCATATGCCACTGCTGCGCAACCCGGACAAGAGCAAGCTGAGCAAGCGTAAAAACCCGACCTCGATCCTGTTCTACGATCGCATGGGCTACATGCCGGAAGCGCTGCTTAACTATCTGGGCCGTATGGGCTGGTCGATGCCGGATGAGAGTGAAAAGTTCACCCGTGATCAGATGTTTGCCAACTTTGATATCAAGCGCGTATCCCTTGGTGGGCCGGTGTTTGACGTTGAAAAACTGCGCTGGCTGAATAGTCTGTGGGTGCGTGAGCTGGATGCTGAAACCTTCGCTCAGCGCTTTGCGGCCTGGGGTTTGCGTCCGCAGAATATTCTGCCGGTGATTCCACATGTGCAGCCGCGTATCGAGACCTTCTCCGATGTTGTACCGCTGGCCGGGCATTTCCTGTCGGGGCTGACGCCGCTGGCGCCCGCCAGCTTTGAGCATAAAGCCTATGACGAAGAGCGTCTGCTGACCGTGCTGCAGTTTGGCTTATGGCAGCTGGAGGAGATCCGTCACTGGAGTAAAGAAGACATCGAAGCGCGCCTGTTTGCTCTGGCGCGCCTGCTGGACATTAAGGTCCGCGACTTCCTGTTCCCGTTCTTTATTGCTATTGCCGGTACCTCGGCCACCATTTCCGTACTCGACAGCATGGCGCTGCTGGGGCCGGATATGAGCCGTGCGCGTCTGCGTCATGCCATTGATGTGCTGGGCGGTGTTGGTAAGAAGAAAGCCAAGAAGATGGAAAAGGACTACCAGCAGCTGTCAGCAGCGATTGCTGTTGAACTGAGTGTTGCGGCAGAGCCCTGATTTGCTGCGCCCGCTCATTCTGTCCGTCAGGGCGGGGTGGGTGGGCTGCAATGCCGGTTACGTCGGCTAAGTTATTGTTTCAGAAAATTTTTTTGCTCATTTCGGTTGTCATAGGTTGACAGTACAGAAGGGCGTAAGTAATATTCGCGCACGTTTTGAGACGGGGCCTTAGCTCAGCTGGGAGAGCGCAACACTGGCAGTGTTGAGGTCAGCGGTTCGATCCCGCTAGGCTCCACCAAATTCTCAAAGCAGTCCTTGTGTCCCCATCGTCTAGAGGCCTAGGACACCGCCCTTTCACGGCGGTAACAGGGGTTCGAATCCCCTTGGGGATGCCACTTTTGCATAAGCCTTTCAGGCTGTACTGCATACGGGGCCTTAGCTCAGCTGGGAGAGCGCAACACTGGCAGTGTTGAGGTCAGCGGTTCGATCCCGCTAGGCTCCACCAATTTTTTGTTCGTCCTTGTGTCCCCATCGTCTAGAGGCCTAGGACACCGCCCTTTCACGGCGGTAACAGGGGTTCGAATCCCCTTGGGGATGCCATTTTTCTGACCGCTTCAGGTCATTATCTTCGTATTAATAACTCATATTTTTTTGCTGTTACAGGCTGGCTTCTCTGCTGCTTTGCCATAACACTGCTTCGTTAAACGCGTTACAATAGCGGCAAAATTCTGGTTTGTTGCTCTATGCATCAGTCAGGCTCCCGTACAGGCGTTGTCAGGATGCGGTTATGGTACATATTCCTAATGTGGTTAAAGAAAAAGCCCGCGCTATTAAAATGGTTGTGTTCGATGTTGATGGTGTTCTGACCGACGGCACGCTGACCTATTCGGCGGATGGCGAACAGGTGAAACACTTTAATGTCAAAGATGGCGTCGGTATTAAGTTGCTGGATAGCTATGACATCGTGACCGCTATTATTTCTGCCAAAGAGTCTGCACCACTGGCGCGTCGTGCCGCAGATCTGGGAATTAAACATTTCTTTCCGGGCACCAAAGATAAATGGGCGGTGTTATCTGCCTTAATGGATGAGTTGTGGTTTGAACCTGGCGAAGTCTGTTATGTCGGCGATGATGTTATTGATTTGAAAGTGATGAAAAAAGTCGGTTTAAGCATTGCGCCAAAAGATGCCTTCTGGATGGTGAAAGACCATTCCGATTTAATTACTGAAGCCGAAGGTGGTCGGGGCGTTGCCCGCGAAGTGGCCGATATTATACTCGGCAGTCGTATGCCGCTGGACGAAGCTTATATCAAGGCCATGCTGCCTGAGTTTGAGGATAAAAAAATATGAAAATTCTGGTAACCGGTGCGGCCGGTTTTATCGGTGCTTTTACCAGTAAGCGCTTTGTTGAGCAGGGTCACGAAGTTATCGGGATCGATAACCTGAATGACTACTACGACGTGAATTTAAAGCACGGGCGTCTGGGCTGGTTGGCTGAACAGTCCGGTTTTACCTTTAAGCAGGTCGAACTTTCTGACCGTGCTGCGGTTGATGCGGTGTTTGCCGAGCATAAATTTGACCGTGTTGTGCATCTGGCGGCACAGGCTGGTGTGCGTTATTCCATTACCAATCCGCATGCCTACGTCGACAGTAATTTAATTGGTTTTGTGAATATTCTTGAAGCCTGTCGTCATAATGAAGTAGGGCATCTGGTTTACGCCTCGTCCAGCTCGGTCTATGGCCTGAATACCAAAATTCCGTACAGCACCTCTGACCGGGTTGATCATCCGGTATCGCTGTACGCCGCGACGAAAAAATCCAATGAATTAATGGCGCACACCTATGCCCATCTTTATGGTTTGCCGGTAACCGGTCTGCGCTTCTTTACCGTGTATGGCCCCTGGGGACGTCCGGATATGGCGTACTTCAGTTTTACCCGCGATATTCTCGAAGGCAAAACCATTAACGTCTTTAATCATGGCAAGATGCAGCGCGACTTTACCTATGTCGATGATATTGTCGAAGGTGTAACCCGTATCACCCAGAAAATTCCTCAGGGTGTGAGCGGCTGGACGCCGGAAAGTGGTGACTGCTCGCGCAGTTCTGCGCCTTATAAAATTTACAATATTGGCAACCATAACAGCGTTGAGCTGGGCACCTTTATAGAAACCATCGAAAATGTGCTGGGTAAAAAAGCCAATAAAAACTATATGGAAATGCAACCGGGTGATGTATTGGCGACCTATGCCAATGTTGATGATCTGGTTGAAGATGTTGATTTTGCTCCGAACACACCGCTGGCAGAAGGCATTGAACGTTTTGCCCGCTGGTACCGTGATTTTTATAAGGTATAAGCAATAAATGGCTGATTATAAAATTGTGATTCCGGCCCGCTATGGCTCCAGTCGTCTGCCGGGTAAGCCGCTGATTATGCTGGCCGGAAAGCCCATGATTCAGCATGTTTATGAACGTGCGCTGGCAACCGGTGTGCAGGATATTGTGATTGCCACCGATGACGAGCGCATCCGCGATGCGGCTCTGGCTTTTGGTGCGGATGTGGTGATGACCTCACCGGATCATGAAAACGGTACTGAACGTATTGCTGAAGTTGCGCAGATTAAAGGCTGGGATGCTGAGGCTGTGATTGTGAACCTGCAGGGCGACGAGCCACTGATCCCACAGTCTTTAATCGAGATGACCGCTGCCAGTCTGCTGGAAAATCCGCAGGCAGGGATGAGTTCTGTCTGTACACCGTTAAAGCATGCGGCAGACGCATTTGATCCGAACGTGGTGAAAGTGGTGCTGGATCGGGCGCATTTTGCTATGTACTTCAGCCGTGCTTCGATTCCCTGGGATCGTGATGCCTATAAAATCAGCACAGAGCAGATGACCGGTAAAATGCCGGTGTACCGTCATATCGGTATGTACGGTTACCGCGTGTCCTTTCTGCAGCAGTACACCCGTATGGAACCCTGTGCGCTGGAAGCTACCGAATCTCTGGAGCAGCTGCGCGCACTCTGGTACGGCGTAAAAATCCATATGTCGGTGATCGATCAGGCGCCGGGTCATGGCGTTGATACTCAGGATGATGTGGTGCGGGTTGAAGAACTTTTACTTGGCCTGAACTGAGTTATTTTTCTTTTTTGCGCTTTATCAGCTTAAAAATGGCTGCAGTGTCCGACACTGCAGCCATTTTTTTAGATACTTTTCTTTCTGTCTGGGCTATTTTTAGCCTGTAAGTCTTTGAAAACAGAGGTTTAAGGCTCTTTTGAATAATTCCCTTGTGTTTGCCCTGTGCGCTATCACCTTTCAGATGTGGCGCTGAATGAGGTGGCTGGGGATTCCTAACCGGATTTATTCAGATTGTCCTGCAATACAGACGTTGTTGAAGTAAGGAGTACCACGATGGCATTGTCTATTTCAGAGAAGCTCGGTTATGCCGGTCTGCTGCCTTTTATTGCCGGCGCGACAGCGGTTGTGTTGGGTATCGACGGGGGCGAAGAATTTTTTAAATTATATTCGTTGTTGATTCTGGCATTTATGGCCGGTGGCTGCTGGGGCGTTGAGCAGGCGAATCCGGAGCAGATTGATGAAATCCCGCTGGAGTTATCCATCGGCACTTTCCTTTGGGGATTGCTGGCGTATTTTCTGCCTACGAATGTCGCGGTGCTGATGTTTATGGTTGGTTTTTGGTTGCTGCTCTGGACTGAGACCAATCCGATTTTTAAACGTGCTTATGCCGAGTCTTATAAGCGTTTGCGTAATATTCTGACGGCAGCGGTAACTATTCTGAATGTTATCGTTTTTATCGCCGTTCACTGAGCGGTGATTAACAGACGGGGCGTTTTAAAGCCCCAGTCTGCGTCCTTCCCTGCATGGCTGGCCGTTGCGCCACCATTCCTGAAACTTTTCCAGCTGGCGGGCTACCGTTGCCCGGTCGTTCATGCAGGCGGTTACTTTATTGCGCTCAATGCTGATAAAAACCGCAGGCGTCATTAAAACCTGGTTGTTATTCACCGCCGAATGAACCTGCAGTTGTATGCGGCTGCTCATTCGTTGCTGTAGCTGTAAGAGCGGATGATCAGCAATGCCCGGATATTCGTGGGCAATTAATATACGGATGCTGCGCTGACGCGCTCCACGCAAATAACGGTTAAAGCAGGAGAGTGTGGTTTTATCCGACCACAATGGGTGGCTGAGGTCGGCAATGCTCAGATGGATGGCGGCCGGGCCAAAGTGACTGGCAATCTGCAGCATCCCTTCAGCCGCTGCAGGTTGTTCCAGTACATACACTTCGTTGTCTTTTCCAGGGATAAACTGTTCGCTGCCCTGGCTGGAGCGTCCCAGTACTTTGCTCATGCGCACATGGGGAATGCCGGCATCCCAGCAGAACTCCGTTTCCGGTGAAAAACCATTGTGATGGTAAAAGCCATAAGCCTGAGTCTGAACGGTTGCGCGCAGAATGCGGCCGCGCATTTCTTTCTCGTAATGGTGTTCTACGGCGCGCAGCAGCCGGGTTCCCCAGTTCTGGTTACGGTATTCAGGCAGTACGGCCATACGTCCGAAAGAACCATTGCTCAGCAGCCGGGCGCAGCCGACCGGACGCTTGCCATCGCGGGCAATAAAGTGCACCGCGTTGGCGTCGTCAGCATCCCATTCCATAGCTTCCGGGACGTTTTGCTCCTGAATGAATACGCGCTCACGGATGGCGCGTAAAATATCCCGGTGCTCTTTCCAGTTAGCGGTTTCAATCTCCAAGCTCGGTCTCCGGACTGTACAACATATGACGTTGCCAGAGGCTGGTCAGCAGGCTTTGGGCTGTTGTGCTGGCAGCCAGCGTCTGCAGAACCTCTGTTTCATATTGGCTGTTGTCGGCCAGATAGGCAACTAACGCCAGGTCGACCGCTGGCAGGGTCCAGCTGTGACCAAGGGCGAAGAAGCTGCACTGGTTATCCTGCTGGCTGTAAGCAAAGCGGGCAAATTCAGAGCGGCGCCATTGCTGGTAATGGTTCAGCTCGTCGCGTAATTCATCCCAGCTGGCTTCATCCCGTGGTTCAGGCAGTTGTTCCGGGTATTTGGCTTCGGTCATCAGTTTTCCCAGTACCTGCTGCAGACGCTCGTCATCGTTGAGGGCAGCGGTCAGCAGGGCGCGCAGGCGCGCGATCGCGTCCTGATCAATCAGGCCCGGGGTCTGGGTTGGGCGGATGCCGGCATCGGTGTAGCGCTGATCTTCACTGGCGCTGGCGAGAATATCGTCCATGGCGGCCTGTGCCAGTTCCGCCTGGCTTGGGGCGCGGAAGCCGATGGAGTAGGTCATGCACTCGCCCTGGGCGATACCGTAATGGGCCAGCTGTGGCGGCAGGTACAGCATGTCGCCGGGGTTCAGGGTCCAGCGCTCGGTTTCGTCGAATTGCTGCAGGACACGGATTTTCGGCCCTTTAAGAATCGGTGAGTCGTCGCTGCACATCTGGCCGATGCGCCATTCGCGCTGGCCTTCGGCCTGCAGCAGGAATACGTCGTACTGGTCGTAATGCGGGCCAACGGAACCGCCGTCGACGGCATAGCTGATCATCAGATCATCGATGCGCCAGCTGGGCAGGAAGCGGAAGTGTTCAAGAATATCGGCGGCTTCCGGAATCCAGTGATCGACGGCCTGAATCAGTAAGGTCCATTTGCTTTCCGGCAGGGCGCGGTAATCGTCTTCGGTGAAAGGGCCGGTGCGGATGGTCCAGGGACCGTCTTTGCCTTCTTCTTCGACCAGGCGTGATTCAATTTCTTCTTCCAGGCTCAGGCCGGCCAGCTCGGAGGAGCTGAGCAGAGGCTCGAAGTCCGGCCAGGCGTTGCGGATTAATACCGGTTTCTGCTGCCAGTAATCGCGCAGAAATTCTTCAACCGTCAGATGACCCAGAATATGCATAGTGTGTTACTCAGAATACGGATACAAAAAAGCCTCCGCCAGAAAGGTGCTGGCGGAGGCTTCCGATTTTAACGCGGCTTAAACGTTCTTCGCCTGATCTGCGGCATTACCAATGTAGGTAGCCGGAGTCATGGCATTCAGCTCGTCTTTGGCAGCTTGTGGCAGTTCCAGTGAGGCAATGAATTCAGCCATCGCGTCACGGGTAATGGCTTTGCCACGGGTAAAGGCTTTCAGTTTTTCGTACGGCTGTTCAATGCCGTAGCGGCGCATAACGGTCTGTACCGGCTCAGCCAGAACTTCCCAGGCGTTGTCGAGATCCTGAGCGATACGCTCTGCATTGACCTGCAGCTTGCTGATGCCTTTCAGGCTGGCCTGATACGCCAGCAGGCTGTAGCCCAGACCAACGCCCATGTTACGCAGTACGGTGGAGTCGGTCAGGTCGCGCTGCCAGCGTGAGATCGGCAGTTTCTGCGCCATATGAGTCATCACTGCGTTGGCGATACCGAGGTTGCCTTCGGAGTTTTCAAAGTCGATCGGGTTCACCTTGTGCGGCATGGTCGAAGAGCCTACTTCGCCAGCAATGGTGCGCTGTTTGAAGTAACCATTCGAGATGTAAGCCCAGATGTCGCGGTCAAAGTCGATCAGGATGGTGTTGAAGCGGGCGATAGCATCGAACAGTTCTGCGATGTAATCGTGTGGCTCGATCTGGGTGGTGTACGGGTTGAAGGTCAGGCCCAGAGAAGTCACGAAGGTTTCAGCGTTGGCCGCCCAGTCGATATCGGCGTAGGCCGACAGGTGAGCGTTGTAGTTACCCACGGCGCCGTTGATTTTGCCCAGCAATTCAACCGCTTTGATCTGCTTGATCTGACGCTCAAGGCGGGCCACAACGTTGGCCATCTCTTTACCCAGCGTGGTTGGCGAGGCGGTCTGACCGTGGGTACGTGACAGCATCGGCAGGGCAGCGTTTTCGTGGGCCAGGGCGCGGATCGCATCGGCGACTTCCTGCATAACCGGCAGCATAACGTCGTCACGACCGGCTTTCAGCATCAGCGCATGGGACAGGTTGTTGATGTCTTCAGAAGTACAGGCGAAATGCACGAATTCATTAACCGCCATCAGTTCGCTGTTGTCGGCAAACTTTTCTTTGATGAAGTATTCCACCGCTTTCACGTCGTGGTTGGTGGTGGCTTCGATGGCTTTGATGCGCAGGGCATCTTCTTCACTGAAGTTGGCAACGATGGCGTCCAGCTGTTGCTGGGTAGCTGCCGAGAAGGCCGGAACTTCGGTGATGGCTTCATGGGCCGCAAGGCGCTGTAACCAGCGGATTTCTACTTCGACGCGGGCACGGATCAAACCGAATTCGGAGAAAATCGGACGCAGTTGCACGGTTTTGTTGCCGTAACGACCATCAATCGGAGAAATAGCGGTCAGGGCAGACAGCTCCATTGGGTTCTGGGAGGACATAGCGACTCTCAACGGACAATGAATGTAAGAATTTTAAGGCGCGCAATTCTACCGGATTTTTTTGTATATCTCAGCACTGGCGGTGATTTAACTGCGCTTTCATGTCGCGAGTGCCCGTTGCGGGCGGTGAAGGTGTGCCGGTAAGGGCATTTTGCCGCTGGATTGGGCGTTATTGTCACTCACCCGTCACGCAGTTTCAGGTAGAATGCTGCGCAAATTTACAGGCCGTTAGCTGAGAAGTATTCATGCTGGACTCATTGCTGAGTTATTCCGACAGCCCCTTGTGGCTGGTTCTGGTGGTGATTGTGTCGACCTTTATGCTGGAAGACCTGGCGATTATTGGCGCCGGGATGCTGGCCGCGAGCGGTAAACTGGCGCCGGAAGTGGCCTTTGCGGCAACCTGTACCGGTATGTTTATTGGGGATACGGCATTGTATCTGTTTGGCCGGTTGGCGCATGTCTGGCCCTGGCTGGCGAACAAGTTCCGCCATGATCTGATTCAGCGTCAGGTGAAGCCTTTGCAGCAGGCACCCTGGCATCAGCTGGCGCTGATTCGCTGCATGCCGGGATTGCGTACTTTCGGCTATATCGCCTGCGGACTGGCACGGGTTCCGGGCTGGACCTTTACCCTGGCCAATGTGATTTCTATCGTGATTTGGGCTGCGATGATTTTTGGCGTGGCTTTCGTGTTGGGTAAACAATATGCCGAAACCCTGCACGAGTGGCTGTGGTTTGTGCTGCCGGTGGCTCTGCTGGTGTTTGTTCTCGGTCAACGGCGTTTGCGCGCTCGGATGGAAGCCGCCTGAGCGGGATGTGACAGGAGAATTTGTATCATAAAAAAAGCGGCTCTGGCGTTATTGCGCAGCGGCCGCTTTTTTTTTGTGTTGGCTGTTGCTGGCGGAAACTCAGGCCTCCGCAATGGCGCCTTTGTTAACACCTTCAAAAGCACGCACTCTGACCTGGCTGTCAGGGTGTAGCTGTTTGATGGTGTCGGCCAGATGGCGGGCGATAAATTCCACGGTGGTATCAGTGTTCATCATATAGTTGCGGCTGGCTGGCAGAGATAATTCGAATTCGCCTTGCTGTGCGCTGTAGCGGAACAGAAGCTGGTTGTTGTCGCTGCTGATCAGATCTTCCGCGCTGCCCAGATAAATATCGGCCCAGCGCTCTGCCCATTGTTGTTCAAGCGTACTGCTGCGCTCATCGTCAAGCCAGATCTGAATGCGTGAGCGATGACCGTGAGCGATGCGCTGGCAGTTGCCGTTGTGTTTTTTCAGGCCGTGACTGTAGTGATAAAACGCGCCATCGATGTCTTCTGCAGCGAAGCTCAGGGTCAGTTGTTCAACATTGACCGGGAAATGGCTGCGCAGTTGCTCACGGCACCAGTGAGCAACGCTGTTGGCGTCGATGTGTTCGGCATCGACCAGGGCAACGGCCTGGCGTGGTGCACGCATTTCCAGTAAGTCGCCGTTGTCGTACTGCCAGCTGAGTTCGATGATGTCACCGCTGTGTTTCAGGGTCAGGGCCGGTGACTGAACCGGCACCAGCAGGCGGTGATCGAGCTCGTCGTCCAGCCAGTTGCGCAGTGTCTTTTTGACGATGCCGAAGTCGCAGACCATGCCTTGTTCGTCGAGGGCGCCGTCGAGCACGGCGGATGCCCACCAGGTTTCACCTACCAGGCCGCGCTTGGCATCCAGATAGCTGAAATCGACATTGGTGAGTTGCTCTACGAATAACTGCATGGTGTTCCTCTGGTGTTCCGCTGAGAGGCAAAGCCCGACTGAGAGACAAAGCCTGAAATAGCCGCGCATTCTAGCGGAAAGCGGCCATCAGAGCATAGCACTGTGCGGCCAGTGAACCCGGTATGCGCCACGCCGGGAGGGGATTGAACCTGTCTCAGCTGTCCGGGTCTATGCACCACACTGTGTTTATAAAGAGTGGCATTAAGCCGTTCCTGAGCTATCGCCGCTGACAAAGCCTGTTATGATAGGCGGCATTTTTATATCTGAAGGATGCGTGAGTCGCTGCGTGTCCTGTATTAACTGAGTGATTCCTTTGTATGGCTATGCATAAACTTCTGACCGCTTCTCTGATGTTTCCTGCGCTGGCGGGTCTGATGTCCGGCTGCAGTGACAGCGGCTCTTCTTCTTCCTCAACTGTGTCGGTTTATGTTCAGGCCGGCCAGGAGGATATCAATCATGCCATCGTACGGTCGGTGTCGATTACCGAAGCCGGTTTGCCTAATGAGGATGCTGAAGGGCGCCTGGTCCGTTCAGAGTATGTTACTGATAAGCACGGTGTGGTTAAGGCTGTGATTTCGACCGGTGAGCTGCAATTGTTTGAGCTGGTTGGTCGTGATGCTGACAGTGATACAACTACGGCGGCAACTACTGTGCGTTGTCAGTGGGTTGCTGGTTGTTCAGCTGGTGCGTTTGCTGCGCATATGGAACAGACGGCCAATCTGGGCTGGCGTTCGGTTGCTTACGATCTGAGCAAAAATGAACGTATTCGTGTGACCCCCCTGACGGATCTGGCCGCTCAGCTGGCATTCGATTATGTCTATAACGAGAGTCTGGTCAGCGGTTCCGGCACTGTTGCGGATGTGGCTGTTGGTTGGGTCGAAACCGGCTATTACTCCGCGTATTCCACCGAGCAGGCTATCTCTCAGGTTTCCAGGGTATTTGGTATCAGTAATGTGCAGACCACAGAGCCTGCCGATCTCACCCAAATTAATGAATGGCGTGGCGCCGATGCCGCCAAAGCTGCAGACAGCATTCGTTACGGTGCCTTGTTGGCGGCCTGGGCACATCTGGCTGAAAACCATACTGCTGTCGATGGTGTTGATTTTACCCATGCCGTCGCTGCCGATTTCAGCGCCAATAAAGGCCAGATGATGCAGCTGGGTGGTACGCAGACGCTGACGCTGGCGGCACTGTATACCGATGCGATCAGCAATTTACAGGCACTGAACGTAACGGATGCGACTCTGCAGGGCTACATTGCCGGGGTTATTTCCGCACTGCAGGCTGATATTGATGGCTTCACCGCCGATACCCTGACTGCCAAAGTTCCCGATACGCTGTTGTCGCTGTTTGGTCAGAGTGACTATGACGATTTTGTGCTGGGCATTAAACGCACCAAGGCTTTTGTCGGGGTTATGCGCAATTACAGCGATACCTTTTTTGAAGACAGCTACAAAGCCAAGGTGGATCAGTATGTTGATCTGCTGAAAAAAATCGGTGATGAGCATGCCGCTAACCTGAATACAATCGTGACGGCTTATCGTGAGACGGCCGAGCTGTATCAGCAGACCTATCTGGCGGGTGCTAATACCTGTGCGGATACTTCGGCCTATGCCTGGGTGACTTCCTGTTCTTACAGCAACCCGACGATGACACTGAATAACGGTACGATCATCGTCAGTCAGGCGGTAGCGGATGTGAACACCACCGATGCCGATGACAAGCCAACGTCATCGAATGCTATTGATGTGCTGATTCGCGGTACCTATGAGCAGGGCACGCTGCGCTTTGTGGTCGATAACGTTTATGAAGGCGATAACGCTGCCAACGACATTCTTTCGGCCTCCGGTGTGCGCGTTTATTTCACCACGCCAGTGAGTACTCTGGCTGATCCGGCGGGGAATGAAATTCTGGGTTATGAAATGCGCTGGTCGGATTTTTCACTGTACGACACCAGTCGTGTCGGTGGAGTTGAAGAAGCCGAAGTAACCGGCAGCTATCGCATTTTCTTCCGCGGTGTGAAAGACCCGCAGGACAGTAACAGCGAGCGCCGTTTTAATATTGATACCGTGGTGCTGAATGGTCGTATTTCCGACAAAGTTGGCGACGACAATGAGCAGGATGTGGATTATTCAACCCTGTATGTGGCGGCGACCAGTACTAACGCTTCTGAGCATTATCCGGCGCAGCGTTTTGCTTCGTTCAACGGCTTCTTTACACCCAATCCGGCATTTGCGGCAGGCAATGTGGTAAATGGTCTTGTGAGCTATGTAACCGGTGAGCAGACGGTGGCCGGTCAGAATGTGCAGTATCTGGATTTTTATGTGCCGCTGGGTGAGTCGCAGCGTTTCCGTTTTTACCCGACGGTGAAACGTGAAGATGTTAATGACGTGGATAAAGATGACGATAAAACCGAACTGGTCAGTACCCACGATCTGGAGATTTGTGATCTGAGCAATTCCGGTGGTGGCTGGGTGGTCAGTTCCTGTAAGCCAAAGCAGCGTCTGTATGCAGAGCGTGATCTGCAGCTGGCCATTAACGATCTGTGGGAAGCCGGCGTGTTTTCACGGATTGAAATTCCGGGACGTGGCCTCTACTTCGTTACCTGGCCAACCAATACAGCGGACGCTAATGGCTGTCTGACGCTGGCGCCTCTGGCAACGGCGGAAACGTCAATGGATGGCACTTTGTACGATCC
The DNA here is from genome assembly GCF_002335285.1 of Thalassolituus sp. UBA2009. NCBI lineage: Bacteria > Pseudomonadati > Pseudomonadota > Gammaproteobacteria > Oceanospirillales > Oceanospirillaceae > Thalassolituus > Thalassolituus sp. UBA2009. The sequence goes on along the minus strand of NZ_DDCJ01000103.1, from coordinate 38,613 downwards.
TATGGTGTTGGGGCTGAATGCGGTACGTGTTACCAGTGAAGTGCGTCTGAACGATCAGCCGCGTACCTTACTGGATGTACTGCTGAATGCGCCAACCATGGATCGCTATAAGCTGACCGCGGCGTTGTCGCATAGTTACTCCGGTCTCACCAGCAGCGACGTTTACCTGGGAACAGGGTCGTCACTGGATCGCGTTGTGCTGAGCTTTGATACCGATTCATCGTTTAAAACCACCGGCAGTCTGGCGGTGTACAGAGATGGTGTTGCCCTGACATTAAATGATGGAACAGAAACCACCATCGACAGTGAACTGACCGCCTACCTGCAGCAGAACTACAATCTGTCGCCGCTGCCATATAAGTACATCACCGGCAGTGATGGTAAGTACGATTTGTGCGTGCTGAATAACGTAGCTGAAGTGGCGGATAACACCGTGCTTGCTGATGCGGTATTCACGCTTAACTTCCGCGATGTGGTGTACGGCCGTATCCGTCAGGAGAATGGTATCTGGCTGATCCGCTATATTGATGGCAGCTGGGAGACGCTGTAATTTCACAGCGTTCAATAGGCATAAAAAAAGCGACCTTCGGGTCGCTTTTTTTATGCCTGCTTACAGAGTTTCGGATCTTCAGGCAAACAGCCAGACATGGCCGGCGGTGCGTAAAGCGATACCAATCAGTGCGCCATAAATGGCTGGGCGGACAACGGCGGCGACAGGCTTGCCTGCGGCAATCAGAATGGCAACGCCGGCAACATCGAGCGGACATAGCAGCAGGCCGGCGAGCAGGTTGATGTCCTGCGCGCTGAGTAATCCGAGCTGCACCTGTTCCATCGCGATACCCATCATGGCGGTGCCGCCGGCGATGTATTTGGTGATGGCCAGCAGCAGAGTTTGCTGTGGAAAACCGATAGCCGTGAGCAGAGGAGACAGCAGGCTTTCGAGTTCGCTGATGGCGCCGGTCAGGCGGATCAGGTTCACTGCCACCAGGGCAACGACCAGCAAGGGCAGTGCGCCCATGGCGATATCCCAGGCGTCGCTGCCGGCGCGGCGTATGACCTGCAACAGTTTGCCGTGCTCGGGATCGGCCTCTGGCATCAGTTCGGCAGAGGGCGGAGCGCTTTCTTCCACACTCAGCTTGCGGCCGAAACCATAGTAGGTTGCGGCGGCGGCAATCAGACCGGCAGGAATAGCCAGCAGCAGGGTGGTTGGTATATCCAGCCCGGCGGCGGCCATCGGGAAGACGACATTCGCCTGGGCGAGGGCCAGCACCATGGCCAGGGTCGCGGCGATGTGGCGTGGAGAGGAGCCGTTGCGTGCCATGATGGCCAGTGTTGCGATTGGCGCGGCGAAGCTGACCATGGACACCTGAATCAGGGCGAACACCCCAAGACCCGTCAGGCCGAACGGGCGTAACAACGGGCTGACCACGCGGACAATCCGCTGCAGCAGGCCGCGTGCTTCAAGCCAGCGCATGATGCTGAGCATCACAATCATAATGGGCAGCAGGATAAACAGGGCCAGCTCCACCGCCGAGCGGCCGGAGCTGAGAATGGTGGTGGCTATCTGATCCATAAACGTGGTTCTTGCTGAAAACGCAGACGATAACAGAGTTGCTGGTGTCCGGCTTTGGTTACTTGGTCGGAGATGACCGCTGTTCAGATGTATTTATACCGTTATCTATATAGTGATTTTACTTATCCCTGCTGCGGTTTTAGCGTGGTCATGACAGAGGCGGGTTAGCAGTCGCCAGTTCGTTCCTGTATACTCCCGCGTCTTAATTTGTGGCTGGCGATTGTCCGCAGTCGTTCAGTAGTGGTCAGAATGACCGGCAGCAGCCGGTTGTGATTGAATTTTTTTTGAGGCTTAACAATGACTGGATACGTTCAGAAGGGTGGCTTGCAGGTTGCTCAGGCGCTGTACGACTTCGTAAATGAAAAAGCGATTCCGGGTACTGGTATCGATGCAGAGAAATTCTGGGCAGAGTTCGACGTTCTGGCGAACGAACTGGCTCCGAAGAACAAAGCGCTGCTGGCCAAGCGTGATGATCTGCAGGCGAAAATCGATGCTTACCATACTGAACGCAAAGGTCAGCCTCACAATGCTGCAGAGTACAAAGCATTCCTGCAGGAAATCGGTTATCTGCTGCCTGAAGGCGCGGATTTCGAAGCAAGCACTGCTAATGTAGAGCCAGAAATTGGCCAGATGGCTGGTCCTCAGCTGGTTGTACCGGTAATGAATGCGCGTTTTGCTCTGAACGCTGCCAATGCCCGTTGGGGTTCTCTGTACGATGCGCTGTACGGCACCAACGTTATTTCTGAAGAAAACGGTGCAGAAAAAGGCACTGGCTACAACAAGGTACGTGGCGACAAGGTTATTGCTTATGCCCGTGCTTTCCTGAACGAAGCGGCACCTCTGCTGAGCGGCGACCACGTTGACAGCACCAAGTACGCGATCGAAGAAGGCAAGCTGGTTGTTACCCTGAAAGACGGTTCAACCACCACGCTGAAAAACGCGGCTCAGCTGGCTGGTTACAACGGTGATGCTGCTGCACCGGTTGCGATTCTGCTGAAGAATAACGGCCTGCATTTTGAAATTCAGATCGATGCAACCACTCCGGTTGGTTCTACTGACGCTGCTGGCGTTAAAGACATCCTGATGGAATCTGCACTGACCACCATCATGGACTGTGAAGACTCTGTTGCTGCGGTTGATGCGGCTGATAAAGTCGTAACTTACGGCAACTGGCTGGGCCTGATGAAAGGTGACTTGGCAGAAGAAGTGACCAAAGGTGGCAAGACCTTTACCCGTACCATGAACGCTGACCGCGAATACACTGGCCTGAACGGTGAAACCGTGAAGCTGAAAGGTCGTTCTATGCTGTTCATCCGTAACGTTGGTCACCTGATGACTAACCCGGCGATTCTGCTGGCTGATGGCAGTGAAATCCCTGAAGGTATTATGGATGGCATGATCACCACGCTGATCGCGATTCACGACCTGAAAGGCAATGCGCCATTCCGCAACTCTACTGCTGACTCCGTGAACATCGTTAAGCCAAAAATGCACGGTCCTGAAGAAGTGGCTTTTGCTAACGAACTGTTCGGTCGCGTTGAAGATGCACTGGGTCTGCCACGTTTCACCATGAAAATGGGCATCATGGACGAAGAGCGTCGCACTACAGTAAACCTGAAAGAATGTATCCGTGCTGCGAAAGACCGTGTTGTGTTCATCAACACCGGCTTCCTCGACCGTACCGGTGACGAAATCCATACCTCTATGCTGGCCGGTGCTTTCGTACCTAAGTCTGTAATGAAACAGCAGCTGTGGATCAATACCTACGAAAACTGGAACGTGGACACTGGTCTGGAAACTGGTCTGCAGGGCCGTGCTCAGATCGGTAAAGGCATGTGGCCTATCCCGGATGAGATGGGCATGATGATGGATCAGAAGATCGGTCACCCTAAAGCCGGTGCCAACACTGCATGGGTTCCGTCTCCGACTGCAGCGACTCTGCACGCTATGCACTACCACAAAGTAGACGTATTTGCTGTTCAGAATGAACTGAAAGGCCGTGAGCATGCATCTGTTGATGGCATCCTGACTATCCCTCTGATGACTGCTGAAGAAGCGGCTGCGCTGACTCAGGAACAGATTCAGAAAGAACTGGATAACAACTGCCAGGGCATCCTGGGTTACGTTGTGCGCTGGATCGATCAGGGCGTTGGTTGTTCCAAAGTACCTGATATCAACAACGTTGGCCTGATGGAAGACCGCGCGACTCTGCGTATCTCTTCCCAGCATGTTGCCAACTGGCTGGAGCACGGCATTTGTACCCGCGAACAGGTTGAAGACAGCCTGAAGCGTATGGCTGCGATTGTTGATGGTCAGAACGCAGGTGACCCGCTGTACATCAACATGGCACCAGGTTTTGATGGCATTGCCTTCCAGGCCGCGTCTGACCTGATCTTCAAAGGTAAAGAGCAGCCAAGTGGTTACACTGAGCCACTGCTGCACGCTTACCGTCTGAAGTTCAAAGCAGCTCAGTAATCTCATTTGCCTGATCGTTCAGACTGTGTGAGTAGGAAAAGCCCGGATTATTCCGGGCTTTTTTTATGTAAAAGCGGGGTAAAAGGGTATTGCTGACTGGTTGCTGATCAATGAGGCGGTTACAATCTGTTTACTTTCGCATTCAAAAGAAAAATAACTATGTTCTCTCTTTCCCGCATATCTCTGTTGCTGAGTGTCTGCCTGCTGGCGGCATGCAGCGGTAATGGTTCCAGTACCACCCGTAAGACGGAGCCGGTCAAATACGTTAACGGTTACGTTGGCAGTAGTGGTGTACAGAGTGCTGTGATTCAGGCTGTGTCCATCGATGTTCAGGGACAGACGGCAACCGAGGTCATTGATACCGATGATGGTCAGCAAGAAGTTTATGTCGGTGCAAAAGCCACTTCAACGACTGCAGCCTACTATCAGGTGAAGCTCGACAGTGATGATATCGGCCGCGCGGTTACCCTGATTGTCAGTGGGAAGAGCGATGACGCGACCGTTGAACGTTGTGAGCTGGTAAATGGCTGTTATGGTGGCTGGAGTTATCGGGCAACCAAAGCTGTACCGCAGGAATATGAGTTGCGTTCATCGGTCGGTAATGCTCAGAATAATATGCGCATCAATATTAATTGGGTAACGCATCTGGCCAGTGCACTGGCATATACCAGTTATATAGATAACAGTGGAGATGGTACCAACCCGGATGTACCACGGGCTGGTGTTTATACCGCTTTCACTATTGAACGCGCCAATTTATGGCTGAATGAGCTTTTCGGTTTGTCAGATATTGTATCGCTGCGTCCGCTGGCACCATCAGAACTGTATAAAGACAGTGGTCTGGCTTCAGCAATTAAGCAGGAATCAATTATCTATGGCGCCATTGTTGCGGCGGGGCAGCAGTTGGCACTCGAAGCCGGGCAGGATCCGGTTGACTGGTTGGCGGATGTGGTTGATGAATTTCTGCATAATCAGGGGCAGTTGTATCAGCGATCATCTGTGTCTTCGACCACTTCTCTGTATCGTATTTTCAGCGCTGCACGAACGGTTCTTCAGGAGAACCGAACCTATATTTCTGCTCAGAATTATTCTGTTCCATCAGAGCTGACAGCTGCTATTGCTGTACTTGATCAGCGCCTGGATGCTCTGGAAAGTAAAACGGATGAACTGACCGCGGTGGATATTCCTGCAAGCCAGGTAAAAAACTGGCTGGATCGTATTAATAATGCCCGTGCATTTATGGCTGATCTGAATGAGCGACTGGTTAACTATAAAGGTCAGGATCCGAATACCTGTAATAATGGCGAAGCTCAGGATGATAATAGCTGTGTACACAGTTTTATCGATCCGGCTTATGTTACTAAAACGGTAGATTATTATGACGCCTTGAACAGCATATACGAAGGCGTTGCTCCGCAATTGGCCACTGGTACCCGCACACTGAAAGATCTGGTGCTGGAGTTAATTGCTTGCACTAACTCCGGTTGCGCCGGTGATACCCGCTATGATGGCACTAATAAAAAACTTACTGTTGATGGTCTTGTTCTGACCATGGTGCCGGTTGAGTTGGGTGCGGAAATTGAAAAAGAAGGCAAGTACAACGCTTTTGATATTCAGTTATTGGGCGAAATAATCGTCGATGCGGATGATCCTGCTGTCCCTAATGTGCCAGGTGGCACCAGTGGGCCACTGGACACCATTGCCAGTATTAAGTTTAAAGAAGTTAAAGGTACCAACGACGCTGGCGAGGAAGTTAAAAGTTATTCGCGTGTCCGTATTGTATACAGTGGTGAAGAAGGTTTCTCTACGCCTCCTGACCCGGTTGTAACACCCCCTTTAGGTTATGACCTGGAATGGCCGGATGTTGAAATTCCAGTGACAGTTAATGGCGTTAATCAGGAATTCAATCTGTATTTCTCAGCCAAGTTGATTGGTGTTGATGATGTATTGGTCCCTGCATCTCCTCTGCATTACAACCTGACGTCTGTCGCTCTGTCGCTGGTTGCTAACAGTGACACTAAAGGGACGATTACAGAAGGTGGGAAAGAGGTTGAACTGAAAGATCTGGCTCAGGTCACTCTGTCGGCGACATCCTCTAATGCCGCTAATTATTATTCAGATTCTGTATGGCCTGAGCTGGATGATTTCTTCCGTGTGCGCAGTGGTTTTGAATCCGGAATTATTGAAAGTAACCTCTTCGAATACCGGATTATGGAAGATCAGAGTGTGCTGTTCAGTAAAATCGACGATAAAGAGGTTTTCCGTCAGGCTGACTATATTGATGTCAATATTACCGGCTACGGTATAAACCGGCTGGAAGTATTCGGCGATACCGATGGTGTGCCTGGTCTGCGTAAATGCTCGGTGATTATTAATGATGCTAATGAGCGGGAAACCAGCGTTTGCACACAGTTAAGTGAAAGCGAAGAAGAGCTCACTATTCAGAAACTTGTGGATGATGACCTGCTTGGCCTGTTTTCTATTCCCAGCCGCGGCGCGTACCGGCCATTGTTTCCTGATGTTGATAACAACGGCAGTTATGAATTAATAACCGGTACCGATGTGGTGCTTGATGGCAAGCTGGAAGCTGTATTTACTCAGGGTATTAATAATTTAAGTCTGCGCGCAGCACATGAACTGACCGAAGGGCAGGGGAGTGATGTTGAGCGTGCACCGTTGGCAATTGTCGATGTTAAATTAACCCGTACAAGTAAGGATGTTTGGGAGCTGGCTGTTGCAGCAGGTTATGACTACGACTATCTGGTTGATGTACTGCCAACCGGTGTTCGGGCGCAAAGTTTGTATCTGTCTTATCTGGTCGGTAATAACTCTGCTCCGGACGAAAATAATGCTGACGTAATCCGCGATTTTACCTTTGAATTAGGTGGGCTGATTATTTACCGAGGTGGTGTAAAACTCTTTACCTCGGAAGAAAAAGGCGAAAGCATTGGTGTCACCCTGGCCAGTCGTGTTGATTACGAACTGAATGGCAGTGGCCAGCCTTGCGGTGTTATTAATCGTAAGGATGAAATCGTGACCGGCAACTGTAATGCAGTCGGTTATCTGACCTACCGCAACTCCATAGTAGGTGTTATCCGTGAAGAGCGTGATGGCATTTATGTCGTCCGTTTCAGTGATGGTCAGTTCCTGGTGCTTGGCGGTTGAAGAACAAAGTTCACTCTTTCCTTTCTGCGGCGGTATATACCGCCGCATTCAGTTTTTCCTTTTCATCTCAGGCGGCCGATCGGCAGCTGTATTCGCTTCTGGAAATTCATGGCAGTTCACAGCCGGTTTCTCTGACCGATATGACGACTGGCTGGGATGGCGATTTTCAGCCAGGCACTTATGCCTATGCCGATGCCCGGTTTCGTTTTGGCATGCGTTATCAAAGCTGGCAGTTGGAGCGTGAAACGCGCTGGTATTATTACCTGACCTTTAATCGTGATACTTCAGAGTTTTACCGCGAGTTGGAGCTGGGGCTGCCCGGAGCAAAAGATCGTCAGTTGGACCTTGAAGTGAAAGGTCTGCAGGCGCGTGGCTTACGTCTTTCTCACCGTTTTGAGTTGCCGGCGCTGAGCATTACACCGGCGCTGGCCTATTACCATGTAGGTCATTTTCAGTTTGGTTCTCTCAGGGGGGCTTCTGTTGCGGGTGATCCGTTGACTGCATCAGCTGTGCTCGATTATCACTTTGATCAGGACAAAATTCTGGAATATCCGGCAGATGTCAGTGATGGTTCCGGCATCAGTATGGATATTTCATTCAGTGGCCTGCTAAAGGAGCGCTGGCAGCTGGATGCTGCCTTCAGTGATTTATGGAATCGCTGGCAGTTCGATGATGCCGCTTTCACTACCGGATGCATCAATCTGAGTGGTGGGGGGCAGGCGGTTTGCAACAGCTCTGGGGCCGCTTCCGGCCGCTCGGGGCAATCTTCTTATGTGACCGATATTCCCTGGTCATTGAATACCGGTGTTTATGACACGAGTTGGCAGTTGGGGGGGCGCTATTTTCAGCATGATCGCTATCAACGCTTCAGTCTTGCCAAAGACTGGACGACACCTTTAGGTGATATGGGGATGTCACTTCATTCTACGAATCAGGTTGGAGTGCACTGGCGTTCAGGCTGGCACCAGCTGGAAATAGTCAGCGATGATGTACGGCCCGCTTATGCACGGGATATTCAGCTGCGTTTGGGGCTAACGCTGGGTTGGTAGCGGGGCGGACTCTGTTTCTCTGTGACTGCTGCCTGTCTTATCTGTCCGTATTTCTGCGGTCTTCTTTCAACTGCGGGATGCGGCAAAATCCGCTATGATGCGCGCTGGATTTTAGCCGGCGTGACGTTGCCGGTAAGCACCGCCCTGAGCAGCAGAGTCTCCGATGTATCTTGAACATTTCGGTTTTCAGCGTTTCCCTTTCACCATTGCACCGGACCCGGATTTTCTCTTTCCGTCGAGCGGGCATCAGGAGGCACTGGCACATCTGCAGTATGCGCTGACCGGGCATGGCGGATTGATTTGTCTGACCGGTGAAGTGGGTACCGGTAAAACCACGCTGTGCCGTGCATTTCTTGCTCAGACACCCGCTGAAGTACGCACGGCGTATCTGTTCAATCCACAGTTGTCGGCGACGGAGCTGTTGCAAAGTCTGTGTGATGAGTTGGGGCTGAGCTATAACCCCGATGCATCATTACGTGAGCTGTACGCTTTGCTCAACAAGGCTCTGTTGGAATGGTATGCCGCCGGGCAGCGGGTAATCTGCGTGATTGATGAAGCGCAGAGTATGCCGCCGCCGCTGCTGGAACAAATCCGGCTGTTGACCAATCTGGAAACCCATAAAGAAAAGCTGCTGACGCTGATTCTTGTTGGTCAGCCTGAGTTGCGGGAATTGTTGGCCCGCCATGATCTGCGTCAGCTCAGTCAGCGTATTACCGCGCGCTATCACCTGCAGAATCTCAGCCTTACAGAAACCCGTGCTTATCTGCGCCATCGCTGTGCGCTGGCCGGTGTGGATGGACAGCTGTTCAGCCCGTCCGCCGCACGGCGGCTGTGGCGGGTAAGTGGTGGCGTGCCTCGCCTGATTAATAATCTGGCCGACCGGGCGTTATTGGGCGCTTATGCCCGTGGCGGCAGGCTGGTCGACGTCGCTTTGGTTAAAGGCGCTGAAAGAGAAATCCTTGGTCATGGTGCCGGATGGCTTGATCGTGCTCCGCGGCGCAGTGCCTTCACTTGGTTGTCGGCATTGATAGGCTTCGTATCCATGGCTGGCCTGCTGGTTTTGCTGTTTGTTTTCAGTCCGGCTTTGAAAGAGCAGATTTCAGACTGGCGAGCCCCTGTGACGGCAGACCCGGTGTCGCCGCTGGCGCTGCTGACGGCTGCCGGTTTGGCCGGAGAGTCTGACAATGCGGCAGAGGTTGTTACCTGTGAGCAGCTGCAGGGCAGTAAACAGTGTTTGTGGGTGGACTGGCCGTGGCTCAGGTTGCAGGGCCTGTCCGTGCCGGTTGCGGTACAGATGAAATCGGCAGAAGGATTCGTTTGGCAGCGCTTTAGTGCTGATCTTAATCCGGCATCGTATGCGGGACAGGCCTTATTACTGTGGCAGCCCCCCGCCGGATACAGCGGCCAGCTGGTTCGTCCCGGACAAAAATCGGATCTGATTCTCTGGATCCGCCGTCAGCTGAATATGGAATGGCAGGCAGACTGGCTGGTGATCAGTCCGGAAGGACAGAATAATCAGGTTGACTCGCGGTTTTATGATCCTTTGCTGGCCAACCGGGTTGCACAGTTTCAGGCGGAGCATGGGTTGAGTGCCGATAAAATTATTGGCCCGGAAACCTTGCTGTTTATGCAGCAGGCGGAACAGGATGAGGTCCGTCCTGGTCTGGCAGGAGGGGATAATTAATATGTCTTATATCCTCGATGCCCTGAAAAAATCGGAGCAGGAGCGTGCCCGGCAGATGAACCAGCCAATGTCGTTGCAGGACAGTACGTCGATATCCCTGGCGGCAGAAACACCGTTCAGAAGTATTAACCGGATCTTGTTGTCTGTTGCACTGGTTACGGTAATCACGGGACTGTTGTATGGCCTGACTCTGTTAAGTGGTAAATCCGCACCGGTGCCGGTGGAGAATACACCGCAGGTAACTGCACTGGCTGACGATATAACCCCGGCCGCTGAGACAGTAACCTTACGCCAGGCACCGCCGGTTGCTGCGGTAACGCCGGCCGTCGGAGCGACACCGGTTCCGTTGCAACAGACGCCGGTATCGACGCCATCTCCGGCACCGGAAACAGCCATTGATTCTGAGCTGCGGGAGACTGCGCAGCGGGAAGCTGTGCCGCGCGCTGGTGTTGAAACCCGCTCGTTACCTCCGTTAGCGTCTTTACGCCGGATTCCGCAGTTAATGATCACCAGTCATATTTACAGTCCGGTGCCGGAGAAGCGTACGGTCAGTATGAATAATCGCGAGTGGAATGAAGGAGACCTTATTGCTCCCGGCATTATTCTGAAAGAAATTACCCCGGGCGGTATTCTGCTGGATGTTGATGGCTGGCCATTGCAGGTTGGCCGCAGCAAAGGCTGGCAGGCCATTCCCTGATGCGAGAAAAGACAGCATGCTGAGCAGTGAAAGCAAAGAACGCATCCAGGCGTTGTATCGTGAGTGCATTAAAGCGCTGGATTTAAAACCGCGTTATGGTCAGCGGGTAATGATTGCTGAAATTGCCAAAAGTCTGGGCGCTATTCATGAAGATGATAAAGGCCAGCGCGATAATGATAATGGCATCGCGGTGGTGGAAGCGGGTACAGGTACCGGTAAAACACTGGCGTATCTGCTGGCTGCTTTGCCGATGGCGATTGAAAAAGAAAAGAAACTGCTGATCTCGACGGCCACCGTCGCCTTGCAGGAGCAGATTCTGGATAAGGATCTGCCGAATTTAAAAAAGACCATTTCTCTGCCATTTAATTTTGCCCTGGCAAAAGGCCGTGGCCGTTATCTGTGTTTGTTAAAACTGGATAAATCATTGCAGCATTTGTCCGGATTGTTATCCACGGTCGATTTATTTGAGCAAACGCCGGAAGAGCAGGACAGGGAGCTTTATGAATCTTTATTGCAATCGTATGGCTCCGGTAAATGGGACGGTGACCGCGACCGTCTGACCGATGCCATCGAAGACAAACAATGGTCGCATTTAACCGCCACACACCGTGAATGCTCAAACCGGCGCTGCCCGCATTTCCAGAACTGTGCTTTTTATAAAGCCCGTAATGCGATGGAAGATGCGGATGTGATTGTGGCCAACCACGATCTGGTGCTGGCTGATTTATCGCTGGGTGGTGGTGCAGTGTTACCTGCGCCGGAAAAAACCATTTATGTGTTCGACGAAGGCCATCATCTTGCCGATAAAGCCCTCAATCATTTCCGTCTTGAAATCGGCGTGCGGGCGCAACGCCAGTGGTTGCAGCAGCTAGAAAAAGGCATTGAGCAGTTTGTTGCAGCCAGCGGTATTCCGCACAGCATCATGCATTCATTAACGGAGGCACCGCAGAATATCCGCGATATTCTGCAAAGCATCAGCCTGGTCTGGCCATTACTAATGGATATGATCGGCGATCAGGACCGGCTGCGCTTTGAATCGGGAAAAATGCCGGAGAACTTACGTCAGCTGCTGATCAATATAAAAGGACCGTTGCAGCCTCTGTTGCTGTGTCTGGATAAGCTCAATGACATGCTGCAGAAATCCCTCGATCCGAAAGAAGATGGTGATTTTACCCGCGACGTAGCAGAAGCCTGGCAGGCGCCAATGGGTATTATGTTTTCCCGTGCGGAGCAATTATCCGAAGCGCTGTCCTGGCTCTGTGCCGAAGAGGCTGAGGGTGCTCTGCCGGTAGCGCGCTGGTTGTCGAAAACCCCGTTTGGCGATGGCTGGGATATTCGTCTGAGTGCCTCGCCTATTGCGGTGGCCGATCAGTTACGCAAAAACCTCTGGTGGCGCTGCTATGGTGCGGTGGTTACCTCGGCAACCCTGACGGCGCTGAACAGCTTTAATAAATTAAGCTGGGAAAGCGGTTTGCCCGACTGGGCAAATTATCAGCGGGTTATGAGTCCTTTCGATTATCAGAAGCTGGGTGAGTTGCAACCGGTGTCGCTGGCATCTGATCCCAAGAGCGATCAGTTTCAGGCGGATATTGAAGACTGGCTGAAAAACAATACCGACCTGAGCCGGGGAACGCTGGTGTTATTCAGTTCCCGTGCCCAGCTTGAGGCTACGCGTGATACGTTTTTGCACGACTGGTATGACCAGCTGCTGTGTCAGGGCTTTTTACCGAAAGCAGAAATTGTCCGCCGCCATAAAGAGCGGATTGATAATGGTGAGGGCAGCATTATTTTTGGTCTCGCCAGTTTTGCTGAAGGGATCGACTTACCGGGCGAATATGTCACCCATGTGGTGATTGTTAAAATTCCGTTTGCGGTGCCCGATGATCCGATTCAGGCTGCGATCAGCGAATGGATGGAAAGCCGTGGACGCAATCCTTTTATGGAATTAACCCTGCCTGCGGCTTCTATTCGTCTGGTGCAGGCCTGTGGGCGTTTAATCCGTACCGAAGAGGATCGGGGACGCATCAGTATTCTCGATAAGCGGCTGTTGTCGCATCGCTATGGCAAGTTGTTACTGGATTCTTTACCGCCTTTTAAGCGGATTTAATAAAGAAATACGCGAATAAAAAAAGCCCGGTAATTACCGGGCTTTTTTGTGCCAGAGGAGGGGTTTTCAGGCCAGCTGCTCTCTGAGGTCATTATCATTCTGATCGCGAATCATCAGTAAATGACCTTCAAGATAGGCGAGCAGCTGATCGGCTTCTTTCAGATCGCGCTGAATCAGCAGGCAGCGCAGCTGTTTGCGCTCACGCTCCATAATACGCACATGGAAGCGGGCGCCGGTTTCCGGAATTTCCAGATACAAACCACGGCTGGATTCAGACAGGCTGAGATCCACATGAGTTTGCTCCAGTTCGCAGCCAGCAAAGTTAATATTGTTAATGCGAACAATGTGCTCTTTGCCATTCACTTCATCGATCAGACGATAAGGCTGCTCCAGCGGACGTTGGCGGCTTTGCAGACGCTGGTCGGCAAGATCATAGGCTTCCGGATTGTATATTTCGGTACCGTCTATACCTTCCAGAGACTCGCCACACATAAAGCTGTGGAACAGGGTGCTTGAGGCTTCTTTGCGCTCAAACTGGGCCAGATGATCAGCGTTTTTGATGATGGCGAAAGTAGCATTGGCACACTGACGGGCAACGGCAGCGTTTTCTGATGGCAGGGTGAAGTTATCGAACTCACCGGTTGCAATCATGGTCGGGCATTCAGGGAAACGTTCGAAGCCTGGGAAATCGAGCAAGCGTTGCGTGTTTTGTGCGTAGCGCTGACGCTCATTGTCGTTCAGTCGGGCAATCTGACGGAACAGAAGACGGCGATAGGTCGGGCTGACTTCGGTTGCCTGCAGACGATTGTGATTGATCAGATTGCAGACGGCGGTGGTCGCGAAAGCGTTCATATCACCAGCGGCCAGCAACTCCAGCGAGTCTGCCAGCAGGGTGATCAGGCTTTCGCGGCGGAAACAGGTGATGCCCGATAACAACAGGCGTTCAATCCGCTGCGGGTAGGCCGCCGCAAACAGAGTGGCCATGGCCGAGCCATAGCTGATGCCCAGCATCTGAACTTTATCCAGCTGCTGTTCCTGACAGAACAACTCAATCAGGTCAGCGTAGTCATTCAGGCTGAGTTCCGGAGCAAGCTGATCGTTGCTGCCCTGTGAGGGGAAGTCGGCCAGAATTACCGGATGTGTGCTGACGACTAATTCCACTTCACTTTTGAATGAGGTGAAACTCTGGAATGCACCACCGAGAAAAACGACAGGCGTTTTATGGAGGTTTTCCGGAAGGCTGTATGCCTGGAATTCGACTTTGTACTGCCCGCGGGGAGTATCCAGCAGTTGGATGCGGGGAGTGTTGCGTAGATCGGCGGCAGAGAAGGTAGAGAACTGCATAACACAATTGGCTCTTTTATTCTTATAGTTTCCCGACTCTACCCCATTTATAGACAAATGGCCACAGTTGTATGTTTTCTTTACGGAACGCTGATGTTGTTGTAAGCGTTTGATTATATTGATGTTTTTGTATTTTTGTGGGCCGTTTCCTGAGGCGTTTCAGGGATATTGGCCCGCAATGTCCGACTTATTGCTGAGGAAGATTGATCGTGAAAATGATTTCTGAAGGAGTTACATCTATCCGGTATTCTCCGCCCGGAGTTTGGTGAGTCTGGGCGTTGATGTTGTCGCTGTTCGGAATGCTGATAGCAAACTGTCCCGGTGCAATGTTGTATCCCAGGCCGGCCGGTGGCGTGACATCGGGAGTTATGTTGGTCGGGAATTGCAGGTTACCGTAGTCAATCGGCGTACCGGGTTCGAGGCCAAGGACATCACGCAGGTATTCCTCTCGCAGAGCCTGTTGTGGGTCCAGTGCCGGAGTGTGGAAATCGTAGGTGCTTTGACTCAGCAGAGCGTTGTCCCGCTGCTCTGACAAATATTGATCAGCAATTTGGGAGGGGACTTCTGTTCCGCCATTTAACTGATCACTTTCGCTGTAGGGCTTATCCAGTGGTGACACCCGCAGGGAGGCGTCCCCCTGACCGTTTTCCGCTTTCTGGGCGGCGGGCTGCCGGCGGACAATGACCGTGGTGTCTTTAATGTAGGCTTCGGTCATTTCTTCGGGCGGAATTTCTGTGATTTCGGCCTGAACGGACGCGCTGATAAGTATGCTGGCCGGCAGTATGAGTGACAGAGGCAGCAACGCGGAAAGAAAGGAACGGTTCATGGCGGTGTGTCCGGTTAGTTTTTCTTTATCCTAGAGCAGGGCGATAAAAGGACAAGGTTCTTTACGTCAAGTTTGCCTCTGGTTCTCTGTGCGGCGTCTGTGGTGGAACTGATGGCCCGGAATGCCGCATATTTTTGTGATTGAAGAGGCATCGTCTCTATACAATCCGCAGCTTTTCCGTGCACGGGTGTCGCTAAATCCGGCATTGTCGGGCACTATTGCGTCCGGATTGTTGTCCACCCCGTTCTCTCTGTTTGATTAAGGTCACAATGAACATTTCAGAATCCTCTCTGCCTTTATGGATAGGCCTGCGTTATCTGGCAGCTAAGCGACGAAATCATTTTATTTCTTTTATTTCAGCATCTTCGATGGTTGGTATGACACTGGGTGTGGCAGTCCTGATTCTGGTGCTGTCGGTGATGAATGGCTTTGATCGCGAATTACGCGAGCGGATTCTCGGAATGGTGCCCCATGGCGTGTTGTATGAACGCGGTGGTATTAACGATTGGCAGGTGCTGGCTGAACAGGTTGAACAGCAGCCGGGTGTCGTGGCTGCCGCACCTTTAACCCGTCTGCAGGGCATGCTGGGTTATGGCGGTCGTGTTCAGGGGGTAATGGTTACCGGGATTGAACCCGCGGCAGAGGCGCGGGTTTCGATTTTGCCGCAGCATGTCATTGATGGTCAGCTGGACGATTTACAGCCCGGCAGTTTTGGTGTGCTGCTGGGCAGTTTGCTGGCGCAACATCTGAATGTTGTGGTGGGCGATAAAATTACTTTGATGCTGCCGGAAGCAACTCTGTCACCGGCCGGGGTATTGCCACGCATTAAACGTTTAACGGTGGTGGGTATTTTTTCGGTAGGGGCTGAGCTGGATGCCAATCTTGCCGTCGTGAATCTGGAGGATGCGCGCAAGCTTGGGCGCATCAATGCTCAGGCTCAGGCTTTACGGGTTAAATTCAGTAATTTATTCGATGCGCCGGCTGGTATCTGGCGCATGGTCAATACGCTGGATGGTTATTACACCGGCAGCGACTGGACCCGTACCCACGGCAATTTATTTCAGGCGATTAAGCTTGAGAAAACCATGATTGGCCTGCTGTTGCTGATTATCGTTGCGGTGGCTGCCTTTAACATTATTTCAACGCTGGTTATGGTCGTAACCGATAAACAAGCCGATATTGCGATTTTACGTACCATGGGCGCACGGCCATCGACCGTGATGGGTATTTTTATGGTGCAGGGTCTGTCTATTGGTCTGGTCGGCGTTGTCCTTGGCACGATACTGGGCGTGTTGGGAGCGTTAAGTATTTCCGAGATTGTTGCCTGGGTTGAGCAGACTTTTGGTTTCCAGATTTTAAGTGCCGACGTGTATTTTATTTCATATTTACCGTCACAGTTGTTATGGAGTGATGTGGTGATTGTAACCAGTGCTTCCTTGTTGCTGAGTTTCCTGGCGACGCTGTATCCATCGTATCGCGCATCGCGTGTTCAGCCTGCGGAGGCATTACGCTATGAGTGAGTCCTGGGTGCTTGAGGCTACGGGCCTGCGTAAAACCTACACATCCGGACCACAGGCGGTAACAGTCTGGCAGGATGTGGATTTAAAGATCAAAGCAGGGGAGTCGGTCGCCATTGTCGGTGCCTCGGGTTCCGGTAAAACCACATTACTGAATGCGCTTGGCGGACTGGACACGGTCGATGCCGGTGCCGTCATTATTGGTGGCCAGCCATTGACCAAATTGAGTGATGCGCAGCGTACCCGCCTGCGTAATCAGGAAATTGGATTCGTTTATCAGTTTCATCATTTATTGCCGGAATTTTCGGCGCTGGAAAATGTGATGATGCCGCAGTTGCTGGCCGGTGTTGCACGTAAGGCCGCGGCCGCCCGGGCGCGTGAGTGCCTGGCGCAGCTGGGGCTTGAACATCGTGTTGATCATAAACCGGCGGAGCTGTCCGGTGGTGAGCGTCAGCGTACGGCGATTGCCCGGGCTTTGGTGAATCGTCCACGACTGGTGTTGCTGGATGAACCAACCGGTAATCTGGATCAGCAAACCGCGCGACAGGTCGAGGCTGCTATGTTAGCTCTGACCGAGCAGGCTGAGACGGCATTTATTATGGT